>NZ_JBHYKG010000161.1:0-19268 GCF_042741245.1 Kitasatospora sp. NPDC058965 | reverse complement strand
GCCCCGGGGGGGGGGGGCCCCCCCGGCCGGACCAGCACGTCACTGCGGCGGCCGCCGCAGGTCCAGCATGCAGAAGACCTTGTCGTACCGCTGCTCGCCGACGGCCACGAAGTCGGGCAGCCGGCCGTACTCCGTGAACCCCAGCGACCGGTACAGGTGCAGGGCGCCGGCGTTGTCGCCGCGCGCGTCCAGGGTGAGCACCTCGATCCCCGCCCGCCGCGCGTCGGCGATCAGTGCGGCCGTCAACGCCCGTCCGACACCGCGGCCGTGGGCGGCCGCCTCGACCGCGACCTTCTCCAGGTCGGCGTGCGGCCGGTGGGTCGGCCGCGCGTACCGGACCCAGTACCCGAGTCCGACCAGCCGCTCGCCCAGGTAGGCGGCCCGCAGCGCCGCGTCCCCCGCCCGGGCGGCCGCCAGCACGCCGCCGAGCAGCTCGGCCACCTCCGGGCCGTCCGGCGGCTCCACCCACCCCAGGGCCGCCCCGCCCCGGACCAACCCCGCCAGGATCCGGTGCGCGCCCAGCTCGAACCGGGCCGCCCGGTCCTCGTCGGCGGCGAGCTCCGCCCCGTCCAGCAGCTGGAGCGGGGCCGCGGCGCCGCTGCTCACGCCCACCGGTCCGCGCGCAGCACGGAGAAGATCACCTGGTCGTGCCACCGGCCGCCGCGCCACTGCGCGGAGCGCAGCACGCCCTCGCGCACGAAGCCGGCCTTCTCCAGGGCGCGTTGCTCGGCCAGGTTGGCGCAGTCCGTCCACGCCTGGAGCCGTTCGGCCCGGGTGTGGTCGAACAGGTACTCCGCCAGCAGCCGCTGGGCCCGGGTGCCGATGCCCCGCCCGTGGGCCGCCGGCAGCAGCCCGATCGCCAGGGTCCAGCACGCGGACGTGTCGGGCCGCCCCCAACTGCCCGGGAACCACTCGACCCGGCCCACCGTCGCGCTCCCCTCCGCCACCGCGAGCACCCCGCCGTCCGGGCCGAGCAGTCCCGTCTCCGCGAACCGGCGCCGCAGCCCGGCCGGCGACCCGAACCCGAACCACTGGTACTCCCCGACCCCCTGCGGCCCGGCGAACTCCCGCTCGAACAGGTCGAGGTCCTCGGCGGTGACGGGACGCAGCGTGATCTCGTCCGGCATGCGGCGGCTCCTGAAGCGCTCGGCCACCCGGTCCGACCCCCGATGGTCGTGGTGGCAAGGAGCCCTGACTCTCCCACAGACCCGTCGGCCGCAGGTGGGAGACTCCTCCGTATGAAACCGAACGATCCCAAGGACGACCTGCACCGCTACCTGAACGCGGCCCGCGATGCCCTGCTCTGGAAGCTGGAGGGACTGTCCGAGTACGACAGCCGCCGCCCCCTGACGCCGACCGGCACCAACCTGCTCGGCCTGGTCAAGCACCTGGCCTGCGTCGAGCTCGAGTACTTCGGCCCGACCTTCGACCGGCCGCACGACGAAGTCCTGCCCTGGATCGCGGAGGACGCCGAGCCCAACGCGGACATGTGGGTCCCGGCGACGGAGTCGCGCGAGGAGATCGTCGGCCTCTACGCCCGCGCCCGGGCGCACGCGGACGCGACCATCGAGGCCCTGCCGCTCGACGCGCCGGGCCAGGTCGCCTGGTGGGGCGACACCGGCCGGGTGACGCTCCAGCGGATCATGCTGCACATGACGGCGGAGACCAACCGCCATGCCGGCCACGCCGACATCGTCCGCGAACTGATCGACGGCCGGGCCGGCATGCGGGAGTCCAACAGCAACCTGGGCGGTGGCGACGAGGCCTGGTACCAGGAGTACTGGACCAGGCTGGAGACGTCCGCCAAGGAGGCCCAGGCCGCGTCCGGCTGATCGGAGCCCGGCACCGAGCCCGGAGCCCGGAGCCGGAGAGCAGGGCGTCGGTAGTCGACCGGGTCGACTTCCGACGCCGGTTCCGGCGCCCACCCGGTAGCGTCGGCCCGGTGATCGACGATGCCACCACCTGGAACGAGCTCGCCGCCCTGCTGCCGGAGGCCGAGTCCGCCGACGTCCGGGACTGCTGGGCCATCGGGGAGCAGGAGGCCGGGCTCGACCTGCTCGTCTCGGGACTCCTCGCCCACCGGGTGCCGATCGGCGAGGCGGTCCGGGCCCGGATCTCCGTGATCGCCGAGGCCTGGGGCGAGCGGGAGCAGCTCACGCCCCGGCTCCTGCGGTGCCACGGGGACGGCGCCCCGGCCGACCTGCGGCTGCTCGACGACGGCACGGACCCGGACGACGGCTCGGCCGACCTCGTCCTCGTCCCGTGGATCGCCTGCACCCGCTGCGGCCGGGTCCTGCAGCGCGCCTACGGCCGGGAGAGCTGGGGCGGTCTGGGCGCCCTCCCCCACCACTACGCGATCACCTCGCCGGACGGCGCGACCGCCCCCAGGACCTTCCCGGACGACGCCGTGACCACCGCCTTCGCCGGCCTCCTCGCCGAGTGCGTCGGCCTCCCCGGACCTGCGGACGGACCGTCAGGTAGCGTGCCCTCCCATGGGTGAACTGATCGTGGTCCGGCACGGCCAGACGGAGTGGAGCCTGTCCGGCCGACACGCGGGCCGCACCGACGTGCCGCTGACCGCCGCGGGCGAGGCCGCCGCCGCGGCGCTCGCCCCGAAGCTGGCACGGCGCTCCCTGGTGGCCGTGTTCAGCAGTCCCCTCGGCCGCGCCCTGCGCACGGCCGAGCTGGCGGGCCTGACCGGCGTCGAGCCCGATCCCGACCTGGTGGAGTGGGACTACGGCGGCTACGAGGGCCTGACCGCGGCGCAGATCGAGCGGACCAGGCCGGGCTGGGACCTCTGGCGGGACGGCGTCGTCCCCGGCGACGCCGCCCACCCCGGCGAGCACCTCGACCAGGTGGCCGCCCGCACGGACGCCGCGCTCGCCCGGATCCGGCCACTGCTGGCGGACGGCGACGTCGCCGTCGTCGCCCACGGCCACCTCGCCCGCATCCTGACCGTCCGCTGGCTCGGCCTCGCCCCCTCCGCCGCCCGCCTGCTCGGCCACCCGCATCCCGGCACCCTCGGCTTCCTGACCACCGAGAACGGGCACCCGGTCGTCTCCGCCTGGAACGTCCCGTAGCCCCGGACCGGTCCGCCCCGGTCGGCGTCTGCGTCCGGTTCACCGCGGCCTGCCCCGGCTGCGGGGCGGTGGCGGCGTGTTCGGGCGGGCAGACCCTGATCCTCGACCGCCTGGAATGGAGCACCGAGTCCGACTGCGCCCGGTGCGGTCCCACCGTCGCGTGCGGGCGGGGGGAGATGCCCGCCTGGCTGCGCGAGCGGGTGATCCGCGCGCAGGGCACCGTGCGCCTCGAACTCCCGTCCCAGGGCGTCCGGACCGCGCTGGTCCTGAAGGTGGTCCGGGCGATGACGGCCGTCGGGCCGACCGCGGCCGGGCCGTTGCTCCGGTCGCTCCGGTCGGGTCGGCACCCGGCCACGCTGCCCGAGCTCGAACGGCTCGCGCGGGCCCTGCGCGCCGCCGGTGTCGAGGCCCGGACGGTCCGGGGCTGAGGCTTCGCACCGCGCCCGTGGCGTGCCGCCAGGGTGGCTGACCGTCGGGTGGGTGACCGTCAGGTGGTGCGCCGTCAGGAAACCGTTGCCCGGCACCCGCCGCAGCCCCGGAGCGGGCCCCAGGGGTCCTCCAGGCGGGCCAGGCCCGGGGGGTGCGGGAGCTCGGCCGCCAGGGTGCGCAGGCGGGCCAGGGCCGAGCGGGCCAGCGGGGGCGGGGTGCCGGGATCCCGGTACACCTCGTACAGGGTGTGGCCGGGCCCGTGCATCAGGTCCCACTCGCGGACGGTGTGGAACTGGACCTCGAAGACCGCGTGCCCGGACGGCTCCTCCCCCACCAGGTGGAGGCCCTTGTAGCGGGAGCCGGGGTGGTAGTAGTGCCGGGCGGCCAGGAACGCGATGTCCTCGGCCGCGGCGCGGGCGATGAACTCCTCGGCGGTCGGCACCAGCGCCTCCGCCTCCGGCACCCGCAGGGTGTACCGCAGCGCGTCGACCACCCGCACCGCGGCCGCCGCCGGGGTGCACGCGTGCTTCACGCCCAGTCGGCGCACCTTCTCGCAGGTGCCCGGCGCGCTCTTGATCCGGTTGTCCAGCCCCGCCGGCTCCGCCCACGGCGGGCAGCAGGACAGCAGCGCCGCGGTCACCGCGGGTTCCCGGGCCAGCAGCGGGGCGAGCCGGCCGGCCGCGTGCCAGCAGGCGGGCGCGCCGTACCCGGCCACCAGCGCAGCCGGGTCGAAGGCCGTCCAGCGGGGCCCGGGCAGCCCGGCGCCGGCCGCGGCCGGCCGCAACGCGTCCAGCGCCGCGACCGCCTCCGGCGCCCCGACGCACGTGTACGTCCCGTCGGCCCTGGCACGGCACACCGCGTCCCTCCCCGGGTGCCGCCCCCTGGACGCGCCCTGTGCGCACACGGCCCCTCCGTCCGGCTTACCACAGCCGTGACACGCCGTCAGTACGGGCTCGGTGCCCCGCCCCGACTCTCCCTCAACCCCCGGCGCGCACCGCGAAGTCCGGCGCTGCCGCCCCGACGCCGGGCAGGCCGGGCACGCCGGGCACGCCGGGCACGCCGACGCCGCGTCAGGCCGACTCGCGCACCACCAGCTCGGTCGCCAGCACCACCTGCCGCCGCGCGCGGCCCGGGTCGGCGATCTCCTCCAGCAGCAGCCGCGCCATCGTCCGCCCCATCTCCTCGATCGGCTGCCGCACGCTGGTCATCGCGGGGTCGGTGTGCCGGGCCACGATCGAGTCGTCGAACCCGATCAGCGCCACGTCCTGCGGCACCCGGCGCCCGGCCGCCCGCAGCTCCTGCAGCGCACCGGCGGCCAGCACGTCGGACGCGCAGAACACCGCGTCCAGCTCCGGCTCGCGCTCCAGCAGCTCGCGCATCGCCGCCCGCCCGCCCTGCTCGGTGAAGTCCGCCAGGCCGACCAGGGACTCGTGGTACTCCCGCCCCGCCTCCTCCAGCGCGGCCCGGTAGCCGCCGAGCCGGGCCTGGGCGACCTCCATGTCCAGCGGGCCGGTGATGGTGGCGATCCGGTGGCAGCCACGGCGCAGCAGGTGGCGCACCGCCATCCGGGCGCCGCCCGCGTTGTCGGCGGCCACGTAGCTGAGCGGCTCCTGGTCCCCGCGCCGGCCCGCCAGCACCGAGGGGATCCGCAGGTCCTCCAGGACGGTGGGCAGCGGGTCGTCGCGGTGCACCGCGACCAGCAGCACGCCGTCCACCCGCTGGGCCCGCAGGTAGGCCGACAACCGGTCCCGCTCCCGCTGGTTGCGCACCAGGACCAGGAGCAACTGCATGTCGGTGTCGGCGAGTTCGGCGGACACCCCGCTGATGATGTCGGAGAAGTACGGCTCCGAGAAGAGCCTGGTCTCGGCCTCCGGCACCACCAGGGCGATGGCGTCGGTGCGCGAGGTCACCAGGGTGCGGGCGGCCCGGTTGGGCACGTAGCCGAGCTCGGCGACGGCCTGCTCCACGGCGGCCTTGGCCTTCTCGCTGACCCGGGGCGAGCCGTTGATCACCCGGGAGACGGTGCCGCGACCGACCCCGGCCAGCGCGGCGACCTCCTCCAGGGTCGGCCGACCGGGGCCGCGGCGCTCCTCCTGGCCGGTCGGGGCCCCTGGTGGGCGGTGTGCGGTGGGGCTCATGGTCACCTCGTTGGGAACGGTCGGACGGGCAGGGCGTGCGTGCGCGGGGAGAGCGCCGTGGGGACGCGGGCCATTCTGACAGGTGTCGGCTCCAGGACACGCTGCGGTTACACCCTGGACTTCCCCCCTTGACACCGGACCCCGGGAGGCAGCAACCTTCCGGCAGGCCGCAAGTGGGAGCGCTCCCATACAGCGCTTCCACCGAGAGTACCCGACCACCCCCTCCAGGAGCCCACCTTGAACCTGTCCGCGACCACCCGCCCGCGCAGAACCGCCCTGCTCTGCGCGGGCGTGCTCGCCAGCACGGCGCTGCTGGCCACCGCCTGCTCCAGCAGCGGCTCCACCCCGAGCACCGGCGGTGGCAGCGCCGCGGCCGGCGGCGGCAAGATCACCCTGACCGTCGGTGACTTCGGCACCTTCGGTTACAAGGAGGCCGGCCTGTTCGACGCCTACATGGCCGCGCACCCGAACATCACGATCAAGGAGGACACCACCACCGCCGAGGCGGACTACTGGACGGCGCTGCAGACCCACCTCTCCGGCGGCGGTCTGGACGACGTGCAGGCCCTGGAGGTCGGCCGCATCGCGCTGGCCACCTCGGACGCGCTGAGCAGCAACTTCGAGGACCTGTCCAAGGCTCCGGGTGTCAACAAGGGCGACTACCTGCCGTGGAAGTGGCAGCAGGCCACCACCCAGGACGGCCGCACCATCGGCCTGGGCACCGACGTCGGCCCGATGGCCATCTGCTACCGCCAGGACCTCTTCCAGCAGGCCGGCCTGCCGACCGACCCGGCCGCGGTGGCCGCGCTCTGGGCGGGCGACTGGTCCAAGTTCGTCGACGTCGGCAAGCAGTACCAGGCCAGGGCGCCCAAGGGCACCTTCTTCATGGACTCGGCCACCGGCATGTTCAACGGTGTGGTCTCCTCCTCCACCACCCAGTACTACAAGGGCGGCAAGCTGGACTACAAGAACTCCCCCAGCGTGCAGAGCGCCTGGCAGCTGGCGATGCAGGCCGACGCGGCCGGCGAGTCCGCCGCGCTCAAGGAGTTCGACCCGCCGTGGCAGGCCGCCTTCGCGAACTCCACCTTCGCCACCACGGTGTGCCCGTCCTGGCAGCAGGCCAACATCCAGAAGTTCTCGGGCGCCAACAACTCCGGCAAGTGGAACATCGCCCAGGCCCCGGCGGCCGGCAACTGGGGCGGCTCGTTCCTGGCGGTGCCCAGCGCCGGCAAGCACAAGGCCGAGGCCGAGGCGCTGGTGGCCTGGCTGACCGCCCCCGAGCAGCAGGCCAAGGTCTTCCAGGCGGTCGGCAACATCCCGTCCAACCAGGGCGCCTACTCGCTGACCGCGGTCACCGACTTCAAGAACCCGTACATCGGCCCGAACGCCGCCACCGGCCAGATCTTCTCGGTCGCGGCCAAGGCGATCCAGCCGGCCGAGACCGGCCCGCACGCCGGTGACCTGCAGAACGACTTCAGCAACGGGATCCTGCTGGTCGAGCAGAACCACAAGAGCGCCACCGATGCCTGGAACACCACCGTCCAGCAGATCGACAGCAGCGTCCAGTAAGCCGCTCGGGGCCGGCGCCACCGCGCCGGCCCCGGCCCACACCCCGTCAAGGAGCCACCCCGTGGCCACCTCCACCGCCTCCACCGCCGCGCCCCCGAAGGCCGGCGGCCCCGCCGCGGCCGGGCCCGGCGCACGCCGCCAGCGACTGCGCACCCTGCTGTACCGGCTGGACAGCAAGGGCTCGCCCTACGTCTTCATCGCGCCGTTCTTCCTGGTGTTCGCCGCCTTCGGGCTCTACCCCCTGCTGTACACGGGCTGGCTCTCGCTGCACAAGGTGAGCCTGTACAACGTCAACCGCTCCCAGTGGGTGGGCCTGCAGAACTACTCCGACCTGTTCAGCGGCGCGCCCAGCCGGTTCTTCTGGAACGCGCTGTGGAACACCCTGAGCCTGGGCGCGCTCTCCACGATCCCGCAGCTGGTGATCGCGCTGGGCCTGGCCCACCTGCTGAACTACCGCCTGCGCGGCCGGACGTTCCTGCGCACCGCGCTGCTGGCCCCGTACGCCACCTCGGTGGCCGCGGCCACCCTGGTCTTCGCGCTGATCTTCAGCCCGGAGGGCGGCATGGCCAACTGGGTGCTGCACCTGTTCGGCGCCGGCCCGGTCAACTGGGAGGCCGGGCGCTGGACCTCGCAGTTCGCCATCTCGCTGATCGTCACCTGGCGGTGGACCGGCTACAACGCGCTGATCTACCTGGCCGCGATGCAGGCGGTGCCGGGCGACCTGTACGAGGCGGCGGCGATCGACGGCGCCAACCGGCTGCGCCAGTTCTGGCACGTCACGGTGCCCGCGCTGCGCCCGACCATCCTGTTCACGGTGGTGATCTCCACCATCGGCGCCACCCAACTCTTCGGCGAGCCGTTCCTGTTCGGCGGCCAGAGCGGCCACCAGGGCGGCGCCGACAACCAGTACGAGACGCTCGGCGTGCTGATGTACGACCAGGGCTTCCGCAACAGCATGCTCGGCCGGGCCAGCGCGATCGCCTGGACCATGTTCGGGCTGCTCCTGCTGGTCGGGCTGGTCAACACCCTGATCGCCCGGCGGCTGCGCCGTGACTGACCGGAGGAGAACCATGCGCCGAGCCGGCCGCACCCACGACGCGGGCCCGATCACCTACCTGGTCCTGGGCGTCGTCGCCCTGGCCTCGCTCTTCCCGCTGTACTGGACCCTGGTGGCGGCCTCCAGCGACGCCCACCGGGTGGTCCAGTCGCCGCCGCCGCTGGTCCCCGGCGGCAACCTGTTCAAGAACCTCGCCTACGTCTGGCACAACGCCGGCGGGCGCGGCATGGGCGTCGCCCTGCTCAACTCGACCCTGGTGGCCGGCTCGGTCACCCTCGGCACGGTCGCCTTCTCGCTGCTGGCCGGCTTCGCCTTCGCCAAGCTGCGGTTCGCCGGGCGCGGGGTGCTGATGGGCCTGGTGGTGGCCACCCTCGCGGTGCCCGCGCAGCTGAGCGTGGTGCCGCTGTTCATCCTGATGAAGCGCCTGGGCCTGGCCAACCACCTGGGCGCGCTGATCCTGCCCACCCTGGTCACCGCGTTCGGCGTCTTCTTCATGCGCCAGTTCCTGGTCCAGGCGCTGCCCACCGAGCTGTTGGAGGCCGCCCGCACCGACGGGGCCAACTCGCTGCGGATCGTCTGGCATGTCGTGGTGCCGATCGCGCGCCCCGCCATGGCGGTTCTGGGCATGCTGACCTTCGTGCAGTCCTGGAACGACTTCCTGTGGCCGATCATCGCGATGAACGGCGCCACCAACCCGACCGTGCAGGTCGCGCTCGCGGGCCTGGGCACCGGCTGGTCCACCGACTGGTCGGTGATCATGGCCGGCGCGCTGATCGGCACGCTGCCGCTGCTGCTGGTCTTCCTGCTGTTCGGCAAGCACATCGTCGGCGGCATCACCCAGGGCGCCGTCAAGGGCTGACCCGTCCCCCCTTCCGTCCCTTCTTCGCCATGGGAGCGCTCCATCCATGACTCTGGTATCCCCCGCCACCGATCTCCTCACCTTTCCGACCGGCTTCCTCTGGGGCGCGGCCACCGCCGCCTACCAGATCGAGGGCGCGGTGCGGGAGGACGGCCGGACCCCGTCGATCTGGGACACCTTCAGCCACACGCCGGGCAAGGTGCACGCCGGTGACACCGGCGACCAGGCCTGCGACCACTACCACCGGTTCCCCGAGGACGTCGCGCTGATGGCCGAACTGGGCCTGCAGGCGTACCGGTTCTCCATCTCCTGGTCCCGGGTGCAGCCCACCGGGCGCGGCCCCGCGGTCGAGCGCGGCCTGGACTTCTACCGCCGGCTGACCGACCGGCTGCTGGAGGCCGGCATCCAGCCGGTCGCCACCCTGTACCACTGGGACCTGCCGCAGGACCTGGAGGACCTCGGCGGCTGGCCGGCCCGGGAGACCGCCGAGCGGTTCGGCGAGTACGCGGCGCTGGCGGCCGAGGCGCTCGGCGACCGGGTCGCGGTCTGGACCACGCTCAACGAGCCCTGGTGCTCGGCCTTCCTGGGCTACGGCTCGGGCGTGCACGCCCCCGGCCGCACCGACCCGCGGGACGCGCTGCGCGCCGCCCACCACCTCAACCTGGGCCACGGCCGCGCGGTGGCCGCGCTGCGCGCCGGGCTGCCGAGCAGCGCCAGGATCGCGGTCAGCCTCAACCTGCACCAGGTCCGCCCGCTCACCGAGTCGGCCGCCGACCAGGACGCCGCCCGCCGGATCGACGCGGTCGGCAACCGGATCTTCACCGGTCCGATGCTGCACGGCGGTTACCCCGCCGACCTGCGCGCCGACACCGCCCACCTGGTGGACTGGGACGAGCTGGTCCAGCCGGGCGACGAGGCGGCGATCGGCGCGCCGATCGACCTGCTGGGCATCAACTACTACACCCCCACCCTGGTCTCGGCCGCCGCTCCCGGCACCGCCCCCGGCGAGGCCGCCCGGAACGACGCGCACGGCGCCAGCGACTTCTCGCCCTGGCCGGGCTCGGAGCAGGTCCAGTTCCACCTGCCGCCCGGCGACACCACCGCGATGGGCTGGGCGATCGACCCGTCGGGCCTGTACGACCTGATCACCCGCACCAGCCGGGACAACCCGGGCCTGGCGCTGCTGATCACCGAGAACGGCGCGGCCTTCGAGGACGTGCTGACCCCCGAGGGCGAGGTCCACGACGCGGAGCGGATCGCCTACCTGCAGAGCCACCTGGCCGCGGTGCACCGCGCGATCGCCGACGGGGCGGACGTGCGCGGCTACTTCCTCTGGTCGCTGCTGGACAACTTCGAGTGGGCCTACGGCTACGCCAAGCGGTTCGGCGCGGTGTACGTGGACTACCCCTCGCAGCAGCGCACCCCGAAGGCCAGCGCGCACTGGTACGGACGCGCGGCCCGGCGCAACGCGATCCCGGAGGCCTGATCCGACCGGTGGGCGCGGCGCCGGACGCGCCGTGCCCACCGGTCGGACGTCACGCCAGTTCGTCCAGCGTGTCGGTCAACCAGTCGATCCAGAACCGCTCCAGGTCGATGCCCGCGGTGAGCACCCGGTGCTGCAGCCGGTTCTCGGCGGCGGCCCGCTCGGGCGGGAAGTCGTGCCGCTCGATCTCCCGGTACTGGGCCAACTGCCGCCGGTGCAGCTCCAGGTGGCGTTCCAGCTCGGCCCGCAGGCCGTGGCTGCCGACCACCCCTGCCGCGCGCAGCCGCAGCACCAGGGCGTCCCGCACCGGCTTCGGCTCCTGCGGTTCGGCCACCCAGTCGGCCAGCGCGGCGCGGCCGGCCGGGAGCACCTCGTACGCCTTGCGGCTGCCCCGGCTGGGTTGCTGCGGCAGCGCGCGGATCCGGCCGGCCGCCTCCAGCCGGCCGAGTTCCCGGTAGATCTGCTGGTGGGTGGCCGGCCAGAAGAAGCCGATCGACTTGTCGAACCGCCGGGTCAGCTCCAACCCCGAGGAGGGCTTCTCCAGCAGGGCGGTGAGGATGGCGTGCGGCAGCGACATCGGAGCAGTGTAACTAGAGCGTCGCGGCCAGTCGGGTGCCCTGGTCGATGGCGCGCTTGGCGTCCAACTCGGCCGCCACGTCGGCGCCGCCGATCAGGTGCGGCTCGATGCCGTGGCCGCGCAGGCCGTCCACCAGGTCGCGGCGCGGCTCCTGGCCGGCGCAGAGCACCACGGTGTCCACCGCGAGCAGCTGCGGCTCGCCGTCGACGGTCACGTGCAGGCCCGCGTCGTCGATCCGCTCGTAGCCGACCCCGGCCACCATGGCCACGCCCCGGTGCTTGAGCTCGGTGCGGTGGATCCAGCCGGTGGTCTTGCCGAGGCCGGCGCCGACCTTGCTGGCCTTGCGCTGCAGCAGGTGCACGGCGCGCGGCGCGGCCGCGCGGACCGGGGGCACCAGGCCGCCGGGGGTGCTGTGCGCGGTGTCCACCCCCCACTGCTCGAAGAAGACCGCCGGGTCCTGGCTGGCCCCCTTGCCCGGGTCGGTGAGGTACTCGGCCACGTCGAACCCGATCCCGCCGGCGCCGACGATCGCCACCCGCTCGCCCACCGGGGCCTTGTCCCGCAGCACGTCCAGGTAGCTGAGCACCTTCGGGTGGTCGCTGCCGGGGATGCCCGGGTCGCGCGGGGTGACGCCGGTGGCCAGCACCACCTCGTCGTAGCCGGCCGCCGCCAGCTGGTCGGCCGTCACCTCGGCGCCCAGCTTCAGTTCGACCCCGTGCTCGGCGAGCTGGTGGCGGTAGTAGCGCAGGGTCTCGTCGAACTCCTCCTTGCCCGGCACCTGGCGGGCGATGTTCAGCTGCCCGCCGACCTCGGGGGCCGCGTCGTGGAGGGTGACGGCGTGCCCGCGCTCGGCCGCCGAGACGGCGAAGGCGAGCCCGGCCGGGCCGGCCCCGACCACGCCGATCCGCTTGCGCAGCTTGGTCGGCGAGAGCACCAGCTCGGTCTCGTGGCAGGCCCGCGGGTTGACCAGGCACGAGGTGATCTTGAGGCTGAAGGTGTGGTCCAGGCAGGCCTGGTTGCAGCCGATGCAGGTGTTGACGGCCTCCGGCGTGCCGGCCGCCGCCTTGTTGACGAAGGCCGGGTCGGCCAGCAGCGGGCGGGCCATCGAGACCAGGTCGGCGTGCCCGTCGGCCAGCAGCCGCTCGGCGAGCTCGGGGGTGTTGATCCGGTTGCTGGTGACCAGCGGGACCGAGACCGCGCCCATCAGCTTCTTGGTCACCCAGGCGAAGGCGCCGCGCGGCACCGAGGTGGCGATGGTGGGGATGCGCGCCTCGTGCCAGCCGATGCCGGTGTTGATGAGGGTGGCGCCGGCCGCCTCGATCGCCTTGGCCAGCTCGACCACCTCGGCCAGCGTGGAGCCGCCGGGGATCAGGTCCAGCATGGAGAGCCGGTAGATCAGGATGAAGTCGGGGCCGACCCGCTCGCGCACCCGGCGCACGATCTCCACCGGGAAGCGCATCCGGTTCTGGTACGAGCCGCCCCACTCGTCGGTGCGGTGGTTGGTCGGCGCGGCGATGAACTCGTTGATCAGGTAGCCCTCGGAGCCCATGATCTCGACGCCGTCGTAGCCGGCCTGCTGCGCCAGCTCGGCGCAGCGCGCGAGGTCCTCGATGGTCTGCTCGACCTGCTCGGCGGTCAGCTCGTTCGGCACGAAGGGGCTGATCGGCGCCTGCAGCGCGCTGGGCGCCACCAGCTGCGGGTGGTAGGCGTAGCGGCCGAAGTGCAGGATCTGCATCGCGATCCGGCCGCCGGCCCCGTGCACCGCCTCGGTGATCGCCCGGTGCTCGGCCACCTCGTGCTCGGTGGTGAGCTTGGCACCGCCGTCCCAGGGGCGGCCGGCCTCGTTCGGGGCGATGCCGCCCGTGACGATCAGGCCGACACCGCCCCGGGCGCGCTCCGCGTAGAACGCCGCCATCCGGTCGAAGCCGTTCGGCGCCTCCTCCAGACCCACGTGCATCGAGCCCATGATCACCCGGTTGGGCAGCGTGGTGAAGCCCAGGTCCAGCGGGCTCAGCAGGTGGGGGTAGGCGGACATGGCGGCTCCTCGCAGCAGGTTGTTACCGAAGAGTAGGGGTCGCCGCGGGCTCTGTGCAACCAGTTTCAAAACCCACCGCCGGCGCCGGCTCCACCGGGCGCCCCACCAGCAGCAGCACCAGCACCGCACCCAGCAGCCCCAGGCCGCCGGAGACCAGGAAGGTGTCCCGCAGTCCGGCCGCGAAGGCGGCGTGCACCAGCGCGCTCAGCGCGCCCCGCTCGTCCGGCGCGGCCCGGCCGAGCAGCTGCCCGGCCCGACCCGCCGTCAGCGCGTCCGCCAGCGCCTGCGGCCCGGCCACCGCACCCGCCCGCAGCCGGTGCACCACCCCGGCCTGGAAGACCGCGCCCAGCACCGCGATGCCCAGCGCGTTGCCCAGCTGGCGCGCGGTGTTCAGCGCCCCGCCGGCCATCCCGCTGCGCTGCGGCGGCACCGCCGCCATCGCGGCCGCCGCCATCGCGGGGGTGGCCAGCCCGACCCCGACCCCGGTCACCAGCAGACCCGGCACCAGCACCGGCCAGCTCGACCCGGCCCCGATCAGCGCCTGCAGCAGCGCGCCCGCCCCGATCAGCGCCAGCCCGGTCCCGATGGTCAGCCGCGGCGGCGCACCGTGCAGCCGCCGGCCCGCCACCGCCGAGGTGACGAAGGCGGCCGCGCTCATCGGCACCAGGCCGAGCCCCGCCGCCACCGGCCCCAGCCCGCGCACCGACTGCAGCCAGAGCGAGGAGTACACCAGGTAGGAGAAGGCCGCCCCGGAGAGCAGCAGCCCGCCCAGCAGCACCCCGGTGAAGCCCGGGTTGCGCAGCAGCGCGAGGTCGAACATCGGTGCCCGGCCGCGCGCCTGGACCAGCACGAAGACCAGCAGCGCGACCGCGCTCAGCGCGAACCGGGCCAGCGTCGCGGTCGAGCCCCAGCCGTCGGCCGCACCGCGGATCAGCGCGTAGGTCAGCGCGCCGGCGGCGACCGTGAAGCTGACCAGTCCCGGCAGGTCGAGACCGCGGGCCTGCGGATTGCGCGACTCGCGCACCGCGCGCAGCGTCACGGCCACCGCGAGGACGCAGACCGGCAGGTTGATGAAGAAGATCCACCGCCAGCCCAGCTGCTCGGTGAGCAGCCCGCCCAGGATCGGCCCGAACGCGGCCGCGGCCCCGTTCACCGCACCCCAGACGCCGAACGCGATACCCCGCTCGCGCCCCTGGTAACTGGTGTTGAGCAGCGCCATGGTGGTGGCGAACATCGCGGCGCCGCCCACCCCCTGCACGGCCCGGAAGGCGATCAGTTCGCCGGCCGTGCCGGCCAGGCCGCAGGCGAGCGAGGCGGCGGCGAACAGCACCAGCCCGCCCAGGTACAGCCGGCGCCGGCCGAACCGGTCGGCCAGCGAACCGGCCCCCAGCAGCAGCGCGGCCAGCGCCAGCGCGTAGGCGTCCAGCACCCACTGCAGGTCGGTGAAGTCGCTGTGCAGTCCCTGGGCCATGTCGGGCAGCGCCACCGTGACGATGGTGACGTCCACCAGCAGCATGAAGGCCCCCAGGCTCACCGCGGTCAGCGGTAGCCACTTGCGCATCGTTCTCTCCTCGTCGGGCACGGTCGGTCGGCCCGGTCGTCGGGCCGGTTCTGTCAGCCCGAGTACCGTCGCACCGCCGTGGCGCCGACCCCGCACCAGGACGACGGATCCGGTGGATTCCGACACTTGCGCGGCTGGCATGATGGAAACCATGACCGTGACCGAGCTCGACGAACTGGACCGCGCCATGGTCGAGGCGCTGATGATCGACGGCCGGGCCGCGTTCAGCCGGCTCGCCGAGGTGCTGCGGGTCTCCGACCAGACGGTGATCCGGCGCTACCGGCGGCTGCGCGGCGAGGGGCTGCTACGGGTGGTCGGGCTGCCGGTCGGCCACCGGGTGGGACTGGTGGAGTCCTGGCTGCGGCTGCAGTGCACCCCGGACGCGGCGCTCGCGGTGGCCGACGCCCTGGCCCACCGCCCCGACCTCGCCTGGGTCACCCTCAACTCCGGTGGCACCGAGGTGCAGTGCATCACCAAGGCGCGCAGCCGCGAGGAGCACGACGAACTGCTGCTGCACCGGCTGCCGCGCACCCGCCGGGTGCTGGGCATCAGCGCGCAGTCCATCCTGCGGGTCTTCTCCGGCGGCCCGCTGCACTGGCACGGCCTGGCCCGGCTGACCGAGGAGCAGCGGGACGCGCTGCTGCCGCCGTACGACTACCGCCCGGCCGGCGGGCCGCGCCAGCCGCTGGACCGGGCCGAGCTGGCGATGCTCGCGGTGCTGGCCCGGGACGGCCGCACCGGCTACCCGGAGCTGGCCCGCGCCGCCGCGCTCTCCGAGTCCACCGCGCGCCGGCGCCTGGAGCAGTTGCGCGAGCGCGGGGCGTGCTTCTTCGACGTGGAGATCGATCCGCGGCTGCTCGGCTTCGAGACCCAGGCGACGCTGCTGATCACGGTCGCGCCGGGCGACCTGGCCGCCGCCGGGGCCGCGCTGGCCGCGCACCCGGAGGTCCCGTTCGCCGCCGCCGTCACCGGCGCGGCCAACCTGGTGGCGATCACCGTCTGCCGGGACACGGACGCCTTCTACACCTACCTGACCGAGCGGATCGGCGCGCTGCCGGGCGTCCGGCACGTCGAGGTGCTGCCGCAGCTGCGGACCGTCAAGCGGGCCGGGATGCTCACCGACGGGCTGCGCCTGGTGGATCCGCCCGCCGCCGCGCGCTGAGCGGCCGGTCGGCCGGGCGCGGTCAGCCGAGCGGCACCGCCAGCGGCAGCACCACCGCGGTCTCCATGAAGCCGCCCAGGATCCGGCCCGCCCCGCCGGCCGGCCCCGCGGTGATCGCCCAGCGGGTGTAGGAGAGTTCGGCCGGCTCGCCGCGCCGCCGGTAGCGCTGGTGCTTGACCCGCCGCAGCAGGTCGCTGTCCGGCCGCCAGCCCAGCATCCGCTCGGCCTCGCGCAGGTCGGCCGAGCCCGGTGGCGCGTCGGGTCTGGACAGCCCGCCGGCCAGCGCCTCCTGGGCCAGCCGGCCGCCCGGGGCGTTGGTCAGGTGCAGCACCGGTCCGGCCTGCGGCTGCACCACCGCACCGACCGTGGTGCGGTCCGCCCGGGCCAGCGCGATCCAGGTCCACCCGGTCAGCGCCTCGTAGAGCGGCAGCGTCCCCCAGTTGTGGTCCAGGTAGGCGCTGGCGTCCAGCCGGAACAGCCGCGCGCCCCAGCGGACCGAGCCGATCGCGGTGCCGGACGGCATCTTGACCCACCAGTAGGCGCTGCGCCCGGACTTCTCGTCGTGGCAGAGCAGGCTCTTCGACGGCCCCCAGGCGCCGGTGCGGGCGGCCAGCGCCAGGTCCAGGCTGAGCCCGTCGGCCGCCACCCGGATCCGGTACTGCCCGAAGTCCTCGCGCACCAGGCCGTCCGCCCACGGCTCGCCGCGCCGCGCGGGCTCGTCCACCGGCAGCCGCCAGCTCGCGTACTCGCCGTCGGCCAGGCTCAGCGCGCTGATCGACAGGTAGGGGGTGGACCCGCCGACCAGGTCGGTCCGGTGCACGGTGAGGGTCAGCATCAGGCGCTCGTCGACCACCTGGAAGTACCACCACTCGAAACCGTCAGACACGGGCCTCATCCGTCCGGCCGTGCCCGCCCGTGTCGCCGGGTGCGCTGTACCGCGGCCGACTGTTGTGGAAGTCGTAGTTGCCCCGCACCACCGTGCCGTAGGCCCGGGCCACCTGGGTGGCCTGGGAGTGCCGCGGCACGTCGCGCACCGCGGCCTGGAACGCCGCCAGGGTGCGCACCGCGATGGTCTCCACGGTGCGCACCGCGTCCCGCAGGTCGGCGCCGTCCACCTCGTGCACCACGAGCACGGCGTTGTGCTGGTTGCCCTCGGCGCGGTCGCGGGTGATCGAGCAGAGGTCGTTGTACAGCCCGCACCACAGCGCGCCGAGCTCGCGGGCCCGGGCGAGCGCGGGCGCCTCGCGCACCGGGGACGGCAGGTCGACCCCGCTGGCGTACTCGGCCAGGTGCATGCAGGTCTGGATGTTGCTGCTGAGCCGCCGGTGGGCGAGGAACTCCACCACGGTCATCGAGCGCCGGCGGTCCCGGTCGTTCGCCTCGGTCACCAGGGTGCCCAGCCAGGCCGCGGTCTCCGCCCGCAGCGCCTGCCGCCAGGCGGGCGAGCGCCCGGCGTACAGCGGGCCGTAGACCTCGCCGACCGGGCCGGCCGCACGGGCCGCGCGGGCCGCCTCCTGGGCGTCCAGCTCCTCGATCAACTCGGCCACGGCGCGCGCGGTCTGGGCGGCGTTCAGGGTGTGCGCGTCCAGCGCGTCGTCCACCAGCCAGCTCCAGATCGCGAACCGGCAGAGCGCGGCCAGCCGGTCGGGCGGCGCCTGCGGGTAGCACAGGCCTATGAACAGGTCCGGGGCGGTGCGCTCCATCCGGTCCCGGTCCCCCGGCCCGGCGAGCAGCCCGGCGCCGTCGGCCCAGGCGTACATCTGCCGCCCCGCCGCCGCCAGACCCGGCACCTGACGCGGCGCGTTCACGGCCGTGCGGCGACCGCCGGAAGTACCGTCCACCTGCACCCCCACGCGCCCCTGTGCTTCCCTGTGCATCCGCTTCGCTCCCCACGGAATACCGCAGGACCGTCCCCCTGGAAACCCGTACTGATAAACGGTTCGGCAACGGCGAAATTTGTGTTCGAATGGACGCCGCTGCCGACCGGCGAGGCGCAAGAGTACTACCGACCCTGTTCACACCACAGCTGACGGCGGATCTGCTGACAGCACGTCAACAACGGTCGGGACTAAGCCTCCCTGGCGTCGTATTCCTGCTGCGCCTGCACCACCTGGGGCATCCGGCCTTCCAGCAGGTCAACCAACTGCGAAACCCGCTCGGCCACTTCTCGACCGAGTTCGGTCAAGCAGTAGTCGACCCGGGGCGGATTGGTTTGCTGGGCCCGGCGATTCACCAGCCCGTCCCGCTCCAGCGCGTGCAGGGTCTGCGAGAGCATCTTCTCGCTCACGCCGTCCACCCGGCGACGCAGTTCGTTGAACCGGAAGCTGCCGTCGCTCAGGGCCACCAGGGCCAGACCGCCCCAGGCACTGGTGACGTCCTTCAGTACCTGCCGGGACGGACAGGCCCGACCGAAGACGTCGTAGGGCAGCTCGTCGTCCGCCGCCGACGGACCGGTCTGGGTAGCCATGCGCACATCCTACCCTCCTCGCCGCGGATTCCACAGCGCTAACCCGAGGGTTGCGCTTTCGATTAGAAAGCGCTTTGCTTCTGCCAGCACGCTGCGGCGAGCACCCGCCGGTCGGCACCGCCGATCGGGTCCGACCACCGGTCCACCACCTCAGGAGTCCTCGTGACCACCCCCGTCATCGCCATCGCCTACCACTCCGGCTACGGCCACACGACCGTGCTCGCCGAGGCCGTGCAGGCCGGAGCGGCCGGCGCGGGCGCCACCGTCCACCTGGTGAACGTGGACGGGATCACCGACGCCCAGTGGGAGCTGCTGGACGCCGCGGACGCCGTCGTCTTCGGCTCGCCGACCTACATGGGCACCGCGACCGGCACCTTCCACGCGTTCGCCGAGGCCAGCTCGAAGCGCTGGTTCACCAAGGCCTGGCAGGACAAGCTGGCGGCCGGTTTCACCAACTCCGGTGCCATGAGCGGCGACAAGCTGCACACCCTGCAGTACTTCGCACTGCTCGCCGCCCAGCACGGCATGACCTGGGTGAACCTGGCCCTGCACCCGGGCTGGAACAGCTCCGAGGCCTCCGAGCAGGACCTCAACCGGCTGGGCCTGTTCCTGGGCGCCGGCGCCCAGACCAACATCGACCAGGGCGCGGATGCGGTGCACAAGGCGGACGTGGCGACCGCCGAGCACCTCGGCCGCCGGATCGCCGAGCAGGCCCGGGTCTTCGTCACCGGGAAGGCGGCGCTCGCCTCCTGAACCGGCGTGCACCGGCACCGGGCGGTTCGCCGGCGCAGCGTCCAGATGGCGCAGTGCACCCGGCCGGCCGGCCGAGGTGACCAGGTGCGGCCCGGGGC
>NZ_JBHYKG010000160.1:0-19335 GCF_042741245.1 Kitasatospora sp. NPDC058965 | reverse complement strand
CCGGTGCGCCGCCCGCCCGACCGGGCGGCGCGGCAGCGGGCGTGGCACAGGTCTGACGCAACGTCAACCGGGCGTGCTGGTGCGCGAGGCATTGACCCGCCCGCTAAATCGCTTTAGTGTCCCGGGCGACGTGGCCGCCGGCATCCTGGGCGGTGGGCGCCGACCGGCCGGCCGAACCGCGGGCCGGCCCTGACGGGTCGACAGCCGGGCGCCCTGACGGACCGACAGATCCGACGGACCAGCAGAGAGGAGCGACCCGTGCCGGTCGCCATCACCGCCGTCGAGTGCACCGACCTGTTCGTCGGCAGTGCCGCCGCCCCGCGCCAGGTGCTGCGGGTCACCGTGACCGGACCCGCCGGGCCGGTCACCGTGCACGGCCCCGGGGTCCGGGGCACCGCCACCGGCACCGGACCGGTCGAGGTCCCGCTGGAACTGCCGGCCGGTGCCGCACCCGGCACCGAGCTGCCGGTCACCGTGACCGCCGGCCCGGCGCGCGCGAGCGCCGTGGTCACCGTCGCCGAGCCCGGCTGGACGGTGTTCATGGTCCCGCACTTCCACTACGACCCCGTCTGGTGGAACACCCAGGCCGCCTACACCGCGCCCCGGGAGCTGCTCGGCGACGAGGACAGCACCCGGAAGCCCTGGGAGCACAACGGCTTCGCGCTGGTCGAGGCCCACCTCGACCTCGCGCTGCGCGACCCGGACTACGCCTTCGTGCTGGCCGAGGTCGACTACCTCAAGCCCTTCTTCGACCAGCACCCCGAACGGCGCGCCGACCTGCGCCGACTGCTGGCCGAGGGCCGGGTCGAACTGGTCGGCGGCAGCTACAACGAGCCGAGCACCAACCTGACCGGTGCCGAGACCACGATCCGCAACCTGGTGCTCGGCATCGGCTACCAGCGCGAGATCCTCGGCGGCGACCCGCAGACCGCCTGGCAGCTGGACGTCTTCGGCCACGACCCGCAGTTCCCCGGCTACCTGGCCGACGCCGGGCTCACCGCCAGCGCCTGGGCCCGCGGCCCGTTCCACCAGTGGGGTCCGATCCAGAAGAACTTCCGGGAGGCCAAGGACGACGCCCGGGTGATGCAGTTCCCGAGCGAGTTCGAGTGGCTGGCCCCCTCGGGCCACGGCGTGCTCACCCACTACATGCCGCACCACTACTCGGCCGGCTGGTGGATGGACGCCGCACCCGACCTCGCCGCCGCCGAGGCGGCGGTCCACGCCCTCTACCGCAAGCTCAAGCCGGTCGGCGCGACCCGGAACCTGCTGCTCCCGGTCGGCACCGACTTCACCCCGCCGAACCGCTGGGTGACCGCGATCCACCGCTCCTGGGCCGCCAAGTACGTATGGCCGCGGTTCGTCTGCGCCACCCCGCGCGACTTCCTGGCCGCGGTGCGCGCCGAACTGGCCGCCACCGGGCGCCGACCGAGCCCGCAGACCCGGGACATGAACCCGGTCTACACCGGCAAGGACGTCTCCTACATCGACACCAAGCAGGCCCAGCGGGCCGGCGAGGCGGCGGCCCTGGACGCCGAGAAGCTGGCCACCCTGGCCGCCCTGCAGGGCCTGGGCCGGTACCCGCAGGCCGCCCTGGACAAGGTCTGGCGCCACCTCGCCTACGGCGCCCACCACGACGCGATCACCGGGTCCGAGTCGGACCAGGTCTACCTGGACCTGCTCGGCGGGTGGCGGGAGGCGCACGACCTGGCCGCCGAGGTGCGCGACACCGCGCTGGACGCGCTGACCGGCCGGATCGACACCCGGGGCGCCGGGCGGGCGGTGGTGGTCGCCAACACGCTCTCGTTCGACCGCTCGGGGCCGGTGCGGCTGGAGCTGCCCGACGGCGCGGGCGCCGTCCGGGTGCTCGACGACACCGGCGCACCGGTGCCCTGCGCGGTGGAGCACGGGGTGCTGCACTTCCTGGCCGACCGGGTGCCGGCGCTGGGCTGGCGGACCTGGCGGCTGGTGGCGGCGGACGGGGCGGGCGAGCCGCTCTGGCGGCCGGCGGCGGGGCTGACCGCGGCCAGCGAGCGGTACCGGGTGACGGCGGACCCGGCCCGCGGCGGGCACCTGAGCTCGATCCGGGACCTGCGGCACGACCGCGAGCTGATCCGGACCGGGCAGCTGGGCAACGAACTGAGGCTGCACCAGGAGTACCCGCAGCACCCCGACTTCGGCGAGGGACCGTGGCACCTGGTGCCGTCGGGCCCGGTGACCGGCTCCCGGGAGCGGGCGGCCGAGGTGCGGCGGGAGACCGGCCCACTGGGCGAGCGACTGGTGATCGCCGGCGAGGTGGACGGGCTGGCCTACCACCAGACCGTGACGCTGTGGCGGGGCGCCGCCCGGATCGACTGCCGGACCCGGGTGCTGGACCGCGCCGGCGTCGACCGCCTGCTGCGGCTGCGCTTCCCGCTCGACCTGCCCGGCACGCTGCCGGTCAGCGAGGTGGCCGAGGCGGTGATCGGGCGCGGCTTCGCCCTGCCCGACGTGGACGTGGCCGAAGCGCCCTGGACCCTGGACAACCCCGCCAACGGCTGGTTCGGGCTCGGCGCCACCGCCCGGGTCCGCCTCACCGACCCGGACGGCTCGGCGCTCGGCGAGCGCGCGCTGGGCGTGGCCGAGGTGGTGGTCCCGACCCTGGACACCGCCGCCGAGGCCCGCGAGCTGCTGGTGGCGCTGGGCCGGGTCGGGGTCACCGCGACCACGGCGGCGGCCGACTGGTCGCGGTACGGCTGGCTGGAGGTGGACTCCAACCTGCCCGACTTCCGGGTGCTGATCGGCGGTCCGGAGCGCAACCCCGCCACCCGCGAGCTGTTCGAGCGGGCCGGGCGGGAGTACGCCGAGGTGCTGGCCGCGCACGGCCGGGTCTGGGTGCCGGCCGAGAAGGCGCTCGCCGAGGTCTGGCAGCCCGGCGCCGACCTGCGCGACCTGCGGGCCCTGCCCGCCCTGGTGGTCGACGACCCCGCGGCGCTGGCGGCCGATCTCGCGGACGCCCGGATCGAGGCCTGCTGCCCCGGCCGGCCGCCGGCCGGCGAGCAGCTGACCGACCACACCGCGGCGCTGCTCACCTTCGGGCTGCCCGGGTTCGCCGTGGACGCGACCGGCGCGCTGCACCTGTCGCTGCTGCGCTCCTGCACCGGCTGGCCGTCGGCCGGGTGGATCGACCCGCCGCGGCGCACCGCCCCTGACGGATCGTCCTTCCAACTGCAGCACTGGACGCACGAGTTCGACTACGCGCTGGTGTCCGGCGCGGGCGACTGGCGGGACCTTCGACTGCCCTCGCAGGGGCAGGAGTTCAGCCATCCGCTGCTGCCGCGGCTGCTGGCCGGGCAGGACGGCCGGCTGCCGGCCGAGCTCTGCTGGCTGCGGGTCGAGCCCGCCCGCGAGGTGCGGCTCGGCGCGCTCAAGCCGGCCGGCAACCCGATCGCCGCCGGCTCCGCGGCGGTGGCCGACCCGGCCCGCGGCGTCGCGCTGCGGCTGGTCGAGTCCACCGGGCTGGGGCGCACGGCCGTGCTGGGCGGCGCGCTGGCGCTCGGCGAGCGGCACTGGGGCGACCTGCTGGAGCGGCCCGGCGAACCGGCCGACGAGCTGGCGCTGACGGGTGCCCGGGTGGCGACCGTGCTCGCGGTCCCGGGCGGAGCCGTGCCGGGCGGAGCCGTGCGGGGTGGGGCGGTGCCGGGCGGCGGCGCCGCACCGGGCGGGCCGGTGCTGGGCGCCGAACGGGAGCGGGCGCAGCCGGTGTTCGCCCGGTACTGGCTGCACAACCGGGGGCCGGCGCCGCTCGGCTACCTGCCGGTGTCGATCGGCATCACCCCCGGCCTGCTGCGGGACGGGGCCGGCGAGCTGTCGGTGGTCCTCGCCTCGCAGCTGCGGGACGCGGTGGTGGAGGGCGCGGTCGAGCTGGTGGCCCCGCAGGGGTGGCAGCTGTCGGTCCGCGACCGCCCGTTCCGGTTGGCGCCGGACGGGCACCTGCGGTTCCCGGTCACGGTGCGGCCGCCGGACGGCGCGGCGCCGGGGGTGTACTTCGTGGCGGCACGCACCGCGTGGGACGGCCAACTGGTCGAGGACGTCGCCACGGTGGTGCTCGGCGGCGCGGCCGCGGGGGTGGCCGTGGAGGTGGTGCAGGAGACGGTGCGGATGGCCGCGGGCGGCCGCGGTGCGGTGGAGGTGGTGCTGACCAACCTCACCCGGGACGCGGTCCGCGGCGAGCTGCAGGCCGTCTCGCCCTGGGGCAGCTGGGAACTGCTCGCCGACCCGGTGCGCGGGTTCGCGCTGGCACCGGGGGAGCGGCGCACGGTGGCGTTCCCGGTGACGGTGCCCCGGGCGGCGGAAGTCGGGTGGACCTCGTGGACGGTGGTCAAGGTGATGTGGTTCGGCCGCTGCCAGTACGCACCGACGGTGGCGCTGCTGGTGGGGGAGTGATCGGCCGCTGCACCGCTGCACCGCTGCACCGCTGCACCGCTGCACCGCTGCACCGGTTCACCGCTCGCGGCGCGGCGGCCCGGATCAGCCGCCGGTGAGGATGCCGACCGTCTCGGCCAGCTCCAGCGTCTCCTGGCGCATCGCCCGGGGCGCCTTCCGCCACAGTTCGGCGGCGACCGCCCGGGCCGGCGGGGTGAACCGGACCGTCTCGGGGCTGGTCCGGACGGCGATCCCCATGACGTGCAGCGCGGCGGTCCGGTCCCCGCGGTCGAGGTGGGCCCGGGCGGCGTCCACCCACAGGCGGGTCCGGCGTTCCATCGAGGGGATCGCGTCGGGGTCGATCTCGTCCGCGAGCGTCAGCGCCTTGCGCGAACTGCGCAGCTCGGTCGCGATGGTGACGGCGTGCAGGTCGACGTTGGCGCGGCCGAACACCGTCGACAGCTCGGCGTACCCGGCGGGGAGCGACTTCGCCACCTGGTCCGCCGTGTCCCAGTGGTGCCAGGCCGAGCCGTCCCGGCCGTCCTTGGCCTCGGTGATCGAGGCGTGCAGGTGGAGCGCGCCGTAGAGGCCGCGCCAGTGCTCCGGACCCGAGGCGAGGTGCGGCCGCAGGTGCTCGGCCGCGGTCGTGACCAGCTGGATCGCGCCCTCGTACTCGCCGACCGCGCGCAGGGTGTTGGCCAGGTTCCAGGCGGCCGCGCCCATCGCCGCCGGGTCGTCCGCCTCGGCGGCGGCCGCCACCGCCCGGTCGCCCAGCATCCAGACGGCCTCCGCCGGCCCGATGTACGCGATGACCTGCTGGGCCAGCCGGTACGCGCTCGCGAGCGCCACCAGCACCGTCCGCCGCTCGCCGTCCGCCGAGGCGGCCGCCAGCACCTCGCCGTGGCGGATCAGGTCCGGTACCAGCCGGCCGACGTCGGTCCGGTTGTTCGCGCTCGCGTGCCAGACCTTCCACGCCGCGTCGACCTCGGCCGGGTAGCCGGCGGCGGTCGTACCGGGCGGGAGGGCGGTCGCCCGCCGGGTGCCCCGTTCGAGCAGCGCCGCCCAGACGGCGCCTGACGCCGGGTGGAACAGCCGGTTGGTGGTGACCGGCTGCGCGGCCTCCGCCGGTCCGGTGAGCACCGAGAGGTCGGTCACGTGCAGCACCAGCGCGAGCTTGACCAGCATGGTGTGCGAGGAGAGCGGCCGCTCGCCGCTCTCGATCTTCTTCAGCCAGTCCGTGCTGCGGCCGACCAGTCCGGCCAGCACCGGGCGCGTCATGCCGCGCCGCTCGCGCAGGACCCGGACGCGCTCGCCGGTGGACAGCTCTTCGGGCAGCTCGGACATGTGCCTCTCCCTCGGCCGGGCGCCGCACCGGCCGGCACCCGCGGCGGGGTGCCCGCCCGGGACGGCGGTTCCACCACGGTAAGGCGGCGGCCGGACCCGGCAACACCCTTTCCGGGCCGTCACGAGGGGTACGCGCCGGGAGAGGGGGACAACCTGTCCCCGTCGCTGACGCACCGTCACCGTACGGTGTCAGCATGCTACCGAGTGCTGTCCATGCCTCCCCCCGGTGCCCCCGCCGCCGCTGCCGCGCCGGTCGGGCCGCTCGATGCGGAGGCATGGACACCTGACGCCGCCCGCCGGCGAGGTGATGACCCGTGAACAGCCAGAGCCGCATGACGCTGCACGTCTACCGCATCGCAGCCGACGGAGCACGCACCGATCTCGGTCGGAGCACCCTCCACGTCGACGAGCCCTACACCAGCCCCGCCGACACCGACCCGCCCTGCCGCTGCCCCCGGTGCGTCCGGGAGCGCGAGCAGGGCGAGTCCGGGGAGGCGGCGTGAACCGGGTGCCTCCGCCGGGCGGCCTACTTGTGGGTGCACCAGAGCAGGATCTGCAGACAGGTGGGTGAGGCGCTCGGGGTCGGGCCGGGGTGGGTGGAGGTCGGGTCCGCCGAGGGGGTGGGGGCGGGGCTGTGGGATTCGGTGCGGCCGGGCGCGGGTGCGCTGTTCGTCGGATGGCTCGACGGGGTGGCCGGGGCGGAGTGCTCCGCGGTGCGGCTCGCCGAGGCGGCGGCGCCGGGTGAGGGGTGCTTGGTCGCCGACGCGCCCGGTGACGGGGAGTCGGCTCCGGGGGCGGCACCGTCCGTCGGGGTGGCCTGGCCGGCCGAGGGGGAGGCGGCCGGCGCGACGACGCCGTCCGAGCTGCCGGACTGCAGGGCCACCGCGCTGACGCCGGCGACGGCGATGCCCACGGCGGCGACACCGAGCACGACCTGCCACGCCTTCACCCGGGGGCGCGCGGGCCGGGCCGGGGCGTCGTCGAACTCGCCGCGGAACCCGCCCACCAGCGGTTCGGCGGGCAGCGGGGCTTCGGCGGGGGCGGGCGGCTCGGCGGGGGGCTGCGGTGCGGCGGTGGCGAGGTGGGCAACCGGGGGCTCCGCGGGGGGCTGTGGTGCGGGGGGAGCCGACGGCGGGGCGAGGGGCAGGTCGGGGACCGGCGTGGTGGGTATTGCCGTGGCGGGCTCGGGCTCGGCATCCGGCGCGGCCCCGGGCGCGGGTGCGGGCGCGTCAGCTGCGCGCGCGTCGGGTGCGGTCGCCGGTGCGTCGGGGGTGATCGCGGCGGCCTCGGGTATGCCCGGCTCCTGCGCGGCCTGCTCCTGTGCGGCCGGCTCCGGGTGCTGCGTCCCGGGTGCGGCGGCGCCCGCCACGGACTCGGCGTCGGCGGTGACGTCGGCGGGGGTGGGAGTGGGGGTGGGCGAGCCCGCGGCGGCGGGTTCGGAGGGTGGGGTGTCCATGCGATCTTTCCGTAACGGGCGCGCGGGTGAGGGTGCCCACGGAGCCTATTGATCAGACTGTGGAGAAGACGGACTCGACCGGTGAGACTGCTGCAAAGATCGGACGTGCCTGATGTGTCGGCCGACGGGGGCTCAGCTGCACCAGAAGAGGATCGGCTTGCAGGTGGCCGTCGGTGACGGTGCGGGCGTCGGCCTCGACGTCGGCGAGGGCGGGGCCGGCGAGGGCGGGGTGGTGCCCGGGCGGGTGGCGGTGCCGCTCGGCGCGGGCGTCGTCGCCGAGGGCTGCGCGGCCGGGCTCGATGCCGCCCCGGCGCTCGCGGACGCGCTCGCCGAGCCGGACGCCGAGGGGGAGGCGCTCGGGCGGGCACTGCCGGTCCGCTGCGCTCCGGCCGTCGGCAGCCCGACGACCGGCACGGGGGTGTCACTCCCGCTCGTCCCGGCCGTCGCCCCCGGTGACCCCGCGTCAGGGGCGGAGACCGGCGCCGTGGCGTCGTCCGAGTGCCCCGAGGTCATCGCCACCACGCCCACACCGCCCCCGGCCATCAGGCCGACCACGGACAGCACCAGTGCGCCGCGCCGCCGCCCCGATCCGGTCCGCCTGCCGCGCCGTCGGTCGGCAGCCCGACCCGGCGACGCCGGAGCGTTCGTGGGTGGCTGCTCGGCCTGGCGCACCCGCGGTTCCTGCGGTGTCTGCTCGGGTTGCCACGGCTCCGCATCCGGCTCCGCGGCCAGGGGTTCCAGCGGCATCCCGACAGGCAGGTGCTCGTGGGACGGGGCCTGGGGCTGGAACGGGGGCCGGTACTGGGGCACGGTCAGCGGCGCGGCGGCCACCGGGGCAGCGCTGGCACCGCAACCGGGGCAGGACAGCGCGCCGTTGAGGTGGCGTCGGCAGAGCTTGCAGTAGTCCATGCGATCTTTCCGATGAGGCCGCGTCACCGGAGCCAGTGACATCGCGGGCGGCGGCGAGTGCCGTCGCGAGCAGGAGCGTAGGCAGCATCTTCGCTCGCGCAACAGGCGTGACCTGTGATGCTTCTGGAAAGATCACGTGCACCTGCCAAGCCCGGAGGACTTCGTGCGGCCACGGTGCAACCGCGGAGTTGACCTGCGCGGCCGGCTCCGGGAGATCATGATCCATGACCCGCGCCCTGTCGACGCCGCCGACGATCCCCTCGGGGGCGGTCTCCGGCTCTCCGCAGCCTGTGCTGACCGCCGCCGGCGGCCTGGTGCTGCGCCCGTGGGAACCGACGGACGCCCGCGTGTTCCTGTCGGCCTACCAGGACGACGAGCTCCGCCGCTGGCACACGCGTCGCCCCCGCACCGAGGCCGAGGTCCTGAGCTGGTTCGACGGCTACCGCGAGGACTGGGACCGGGAGCGCGGCGCGCACTGGGCCGTCTCCCGGACCGACGGCGAGGTGCTCGGCCGGATCGCCACCAAGAGCTGGAACCTGGACGACGGCGTCGGCGGTGTCGGCTACTGGGTCCTCCCGCCCGCCCGCGGTGCCGGCGTGGCGACCGGTGCCGTGAACGCCCTCTCGGCCTGGGCGCTGGACCGGATCGGCTTCCACCGGCTGCAGTTGGACCATTCGACGCGCAACCCGGCGTCCTGCCGGGTGGCCGAGAAGTGCGGCTTCCTGCTGGAGGGCACCATGCGGGGTGCCGCGGTCCACGACGACGGGCGGCACGACATGCACCTGCACGCCCGGGTCCGGGAATCCTGACCCGGCGGCCGGCCGGTCCGCCCGCCGCCCGCGCCGCCCTATCGGTGCCCCGCCGCGCGGGCCCTGGTCCAGGCGCTCTCGCGCAGCAGGCGCAGGCCGTTGAGGCCGACGATGACGGTGGAGCCCTCGTGGCCGAGCACGCCCAGCGGCAGCGGGAGGGTGGCGACCAGGTCCCAGACCACCAGCACCGTGATGAAGGCCGAGGCGATCACCAGGTTCTGCACCACGAGGCCGCGGGCGCGCCGGGAGAGGGAGACCACGGCGGGGACGGTGGCGAGTTCGTCGCGCACGACGACCGCGTCCGCGGTCTCCAGGGCGAGGTCCGAACCGGCGCGGCCCATCGCGAGGCCGGTGTGGGCGGCGGCCAGGGCCGGGGCGTCGTTGACGCCGTCGCCCACGACCAGCACCCTCCGCCCGGCCGCCTCCTGTTCCTTGACGGCGGTGACCTTGTCCTGGGGGAGCAGGCCGGCCCGGACGTCGGTGATGCCGACCTCGGCGGCCAGGCGGGCCGCGGCGCGCGGGTTGTCGCCGGTGAGCAGGACCGGGGTGGTGCCGGTCAGCGCGGTGAGGGCGGTGACGGTGGCGGCGGCGTCCGGGCGCAGCCGGTCCGCGATGCCGAGCACGCCGACCGGGACGCCGTCGGCCCGGACGACCACTGCGGTGCGGCCGTCCTGCTCCAACTCGGCGGCGACGGCGGCCGCCGCCTCCGCGGCACCTGCAGCCCCTGCGGTGGCGGTGGCGCCGGCGGTGGTGGTGGCGACGGCCTCGGTCGCGAGCGGCAGCCGGCCCGGGGCGCCGACCGCGACGACCCGCGCGGCGACGGTGGCGGTCACCCCGACACCGGGCGTGGAGGCGAACTCCTCGGCCGTGGCGAGGGCCAGCCCCCGGGTGCGGGCGGCGGCCACCACGGCGCGGGCGAGCGGGTGCTCGCTCGGGTGCTCGGCCGCGGCGGCCAGCGCGAGCAGCTCCGCGTCGGCCAGGCCGGACCCGGGCAGCGGGCGGACGTCGGTGAGCCGCGGCGTGCCCTCGGTGAGGGTGCCGGTCTTGTCCAGCGCGACGGAGTCGACCTGGCCGAGCCGCTCCATGACCACGGCGGACTTCACCAGCACGCCGTGGCGGCCCGAGTTGGCGATCGCGGAGAGCAGCGGCGGCATGGTGGCCAGCACCACGGCGCACGGGGAGGCGACGATCATGAAGGTCATCGCGCGCAGCAGTGAGCCGGTGAACGCGGCGCCGAACGCCAGCGGGACGGCGAACACGGCCAGCGTGGCGACGACCATGCCGATCGAGTACCGCTGCTCGACCTTCTCGATGAACAGCTGCGTCGGCGCCTTGGTCCCGGACGCCTCCTCGACCATCTTGACGATCCGGGCGATCACCGAGTCGGACGGGTCACGCTCGACCCGGACCCGCAGTGCGCCGGTGCCGTTCAGGGTCCCGGCGAACACCTCGTCACCGATCCCCTTGGCGGCCGGCAGCGGCTCGCCCGTGATGGTGGCCTGGTCCACTTCGCTCGCCCCGTCCAGGACCCGGCCGTCGGCGCCGATCCGCTCGCCGGGCCGGACCAGGATGGTGTCGCCCACCGCGAGCTGCCCCGTGGGCACGGTCTCCTCGGAGCGGCCCCCGGCCTCCGGCCCCAGCAGTCGGGTCGCGGTGGCGGGGGCCAGGTCGAGCAGGCCGCGCACCGAGTCGGCGGTGCGCGCGGTGGCGACCGCCTCCAGGGCGCCGGAGGTGGCGAAGATGACGATCAGCAGCGCACCGTCCGTCAGCTGGCCCACGGCGGCCGCCCCGAGCGCTGCGACGATCATCAGCAGGTCCACGTCGAGGGTCTTCTCGCGCAGCGCCTGCAGGCCGGCCCGGGCCGGCTCCCACCCGCCGGTCGCGTACGCGAGCCCGTACAGCGGGACCCAGGCCCAGGCCGGCGCGCCGGTCAGCTGCAGTGGCAGCGCGAGCAGGAAGAGCACCGTGGCGGCGGCGGCCCAGCGCGCCTCCGGCAGGGCGAAGACCCGGGTGCGCCGCCGGGGGGCGGTTCCCGCGGGAGCGACCGCTTCGGGAGCCGGACGTTCGAGCACGGTGGCGGTGGAGGACATGGCAGGCAGGACCCTTCGTACAGGTCACGGGCAGGAGGGACGACCCAATCAACAATACAGGAACATATGAACAGTCCTTCATGCATGGGTTGTAGTATTGGCGCATGGGTCATGGAGCCGCTCCCGCGAAGAACGCCGTCCCGCACACGCGGCTGGACGCCACCAGCGCCGCCCGGGTGGCCAACACCCTCCAGGCCCTGGCCACGCCGTCCCGCCTGCTGATCCTGTCGCGCCTGCGCGAGGGCTCCTGCGCCGCCACCGAACTGGCCGCCGAGGTCGGGATGGAGCAGTCCTCCTGCTCCCACCAGCTGCGCCTGCTGCGCAACCTGGGCCTGGTGGTCGGCACTCGCAAGGGGCGCTCGGTGGTCTACTCGCTGTACGACAACCACGTCGCCGAACTCCTCGACCAGGCCGTCTACCACATCGAGCACCTGCGGCTCGGCCTCAGCGACGCCGCCGATGCGGTGGACGACGAGCTCGCCGACGAGGCGGCGGTCGGCGCCGGGTCCTGACCGGTCGCCAGGGAGTGGGGCGGGTGCGGTAAGGCCCGGACTCTTCGTCCGGCCGGACAACGTTGTCGACTTCGCGCGCCGTGCCGGTAGCCGTGGGCCCGTCGCGTTCTCGCGCGGCCCCCTCGTGCGACGCCCGGGCAGTGCTGCGCCAGCTGCGGCTCCTGGGGGAGCACCCGCTGCTCGGCGCTCCGGGGGTGGCCGCCTCGGCGCGCCCGGGTCCTCCTTGGCAGGTTAGACAACGTTGTCTATGCTGTGGCTCGCCGAACGGGACGGGACGGCCGCGGCCACGGAGCTCACGGCGCCGGCCCGGTCGGCGAAGGGCTCCGCCCGCCGGGCGGTCCGGGCCTGCCGGCCGAGCCGCGGGCGAGCCCGACAACGGGGCGGAACAGCCGAGTTGACAGCACCACCACGGGCGACCGGCACCACGCGGTCGGCCGGCGGAGCAGAGAGCGAGTGAACGGATGCAGACGCAGCACACCGGACGGGCCGGGGCGGACCAGGTGCCGACCGGCACCGGTGCGGCCGACCCGCACTGCCTGGTGGCCGCCCTCGACATCGGCGGCACCAAGATCGCCGGAGCGCTGGCGGACCCGACGGGCACCATCACCGCGCGGGCCCAGCGGCCCACGCCGGCCGCCGAGTCCGGCGAGAGCGTGCTGGCCGCCGTCGGCGAGGTCCTCGCGGAGCTGGCCGCGGCACCGGGGTGGGAGCGGGTGCGCTCCGTCGGGATCGCCAGCGCGGGCCCGGTGGATGCCGTGGCCGGCTCGGTCAGCCCGGTGAACATCCCGGGGTGGCGCGACTTCCCGCTGGTGGCACGGGTCCGGCAGCACCCGGCGGTGCGCGGACTGCCCGTCACGCTGCTCGGGGACGGTGTCGCGATGACCGCCGCCGAGCACTGGCGCGGCGCGGCCCGGGGCTTCGACAGCGCGCTGGGGATGGTGGTCTCGACCGGGGTCGGCGGCGGCCTGGTGCTGGGCGGGGAGGTGCACCTCGGCACGACCGGCAACGCCGGGCACATCGGCCACATCAGCGTCGACATGGACGGCGACCCCTGCCCGTGCGGGAGCCGCGGCTGCGTGGAACTGACGGCCAGTGGGACCGCGATCGCCCGGCGGGCCCGCGCGGCGGGCTGGCGGCCGACCGGTGACGACGCGTCGGCGGCGGCCGTGGCCCGGGCGGCCCGGGCGGGGGACCCGGTCGCGCTCTCCGTGTTCGAGCGGGCGGCCCGGGCGCTCGCGGCCGGCATCGCGGCGACCGCCACCCTGGTCGAGATCGACGTGGTGGTGATCGGCGGCGGTGTGGCCCGGTCCGGGGAGTTGCTCCTCGGCCTGGTGCGGGCCGCGCTCGGCGAGTACGCGACGCTGCCGTTCGCCCGGGGGATCGAGGTCAGGCCCGCCGAGCTCGGCGACGACGCCGGCCTGGTGGGCGCCGCCGCTGCGGCCGTGGACCTGTTGGGCCTGGAGCGGGCCGCCGCCCACGCGACGGGGGGGGCGGCCCACTGAGCACCGGGCGCGGCGGTGTCCTGGCCGCCTGCACCCCAGCGCCCGTGCACCACCCGGCCCCCAGGGCCGCAGCACCTCGACCGCAGCACCCCCGACCGCCGGCCCGCCCCGCACGCCCCGACCGGGGCGGGCCGGCCCCACCCGCGCCGACCCCGGCGTGCCACGAGAGACGCGAAGAAGGAGGACCCGGATGGACCGCCTGGTCAACACCGTCCGCCCCTACGCCTGGGGTTCGCCCACCGCCATCCCCGCCCTGCTCGGGGTCCCCGCCACCGGCGAACCGCAGGCCGAACTCTGGCTGGGCGCACACCCGGGCGCGCCGTCGCGGCTCGACCGCGGCCGCGGCGCACGGTCGTTGGCCGAGGTGATCGCGGCCGACCCGCAGGCCGAGCTCGGGCCCGCCACCGTGGCCCGGTTCGGTGCCGAACTGCCTTTCCTGCTCAAGGTGCTGGCGGCCGATCAGCCGCTCTCCGTGCAGGTCCACCCGTCGTTGGCGCAGGCCAGGGCGGGGTTCGCCGACGAGGAGGCGCGCGGGGTCCCGGTCGACGCGCCGCAGCGCAACTACCGCGATGCCAACCACAAGCCCGAGCTGCTCTGCGCGCTCGGCGAGTTCGACGGGTTCTGCGGCTTCCGGGAGCCGGCCGGCACCGCCGACCTGCTCGATGCCCTCGCCGTGCCGGCCCTCGCGCCCTGGGCCGCGACCCTGCGCACCGGGCCGGACGCCCTGCGCACCGTGCTCGCCGAGATCCTGACCACCGACCGCGGGCAACTCGCCGCGACCATCGGTGCGGTGACCGAGGCGCTGGTGACGGCCGCGGCGACGCCGGGCCCGTACCGGCAGGCCTGCGCCGCCTACGCCCTGGCGGCCGACGCGTTCCCCGGTGACCCGGGCATCCTCGCCGTCCTGCTGCTGCACCACGTCCGACTGCGGCCCGGGCAGGCGCTCTACCTCGGGTCCGGGGTCCCGCACGCCTACCTGCGCGGCCTCGGCGTCGAGATCATGGCCAACTCGGACAACGTGCTGCGCTGCGGACTGACCCCCAAGCACGTGGACGTGCCCGAGCTCCTGCGCGTCGTCGACTTCCGGGCCACCGAGCCGGCGGTCCTGGACCCGGTGCCCGGGGACGGTGGCGAGGAGCTGTACCCGGCGCCGGTCGGCGAGTTCCGGCTGTCCCGCCACCGCCTGGGCGGCGGCGGGCAGGTGCACCGGGTGGGGGGCGACGCGCCCCAGATCCTGCTGTGCACCGAGGGGGAGGCGGTGCTCACCGGTCCGGGCGGCGCCCCGCTCACCCTGGCGCGCGGGCAGTCCGCGTACCTCCCCGCCACCGGAGCGGGGACGCTCCTCACCGCCGCCGGCGCCGGGGCCACCGTCTTCCGCGCCACGGTGCCGTCGGAGGTCTGACGGAGCGGCCGTGCCGTCGGCGGCCCGAGGCGGCGGCCCTGCCGCCCGGGGCCCGAGGCGGCGGCCCTGCCGCCCGGGGCCCGGGGCGGCGGCGCCGCGGAGCCCGTCCGGCCGGTGCTCGGGGCGGCCGAACCCAGTGCTCGGAGTGGCCGAGCCCGGTGCTCGGAGCGGCCAAACCTGGAGGTAGACTGCCCGGCAACGTTGTCTCAACCCGTCCCGTGCCGCGCCCGCGGTCGCAGGACTCGGGGAGGTCGGTCCGGTATGCCAGGCAGGGCGGCGCAGCACACGTCCGAGGGGCCGACGCGGCCGACCATGAAGGACGTCGCGGCCGTCGCCGGCGTGGGCTTCAAGACCGTCTCGCGGGTGGTGAACGGGGAGCCGGGCGTCAGCGAGGAGACCGCCACCCGGGTCCGTGCCGCCATCGCGGAGCTCGGCTTCCGGCGCAACGACGGTGCCCGGCTGCTCCGCCAGGGCAACCGGACCAGCTGCGTGGGCCTGGTCCTGGAGGACGTCTCCGACCCCTTCTACGCGCAGCTCAGCCGAGCCGTGCAGGACGTGGCCAGGGCGCACGGCTCCCTGGTGCTGACCGGGTCGTCCGCCGCGGACCCGCTGCGCGAGCAGGAGCTGGCCACCGACTTCTGCGCCCGGCGGGTGGACGGTCTGATCGTCGTGCCGACCGCGGCCGACCACGGCTACCTCGAACCGGAGCTGGCGGCCGGGACGGCCGTGGTCAGCGTCGACCGGCCGTTCGCCGGCCTGGCGGTGGACACCGTGCTCACCGACAACGTCGGCGGAACGGTCGACGGCGTCGGCCACCTGCTGCGGCAGGGACACCGCCGGATCGGCTACCTCGGCGACTCCCCGGACATCTTCACCGCGGCCCAGCGGCTGGCCGGCTACCGGCAGGCCATGGCCGGGGCCGGGTGCGCGGTCGACGAGTCCTGGGTGTCCATGGCCAAGCCCGATCCGGTGGGCATCCGGCTGGCGCTCCACCGGATGCTCGCGGGGGAGGCACCGGTCACCGCGCTCATGTGCGGCAACAACCGCACCACGGTCACCGTGCTGCGCGAGTTGGCCCCGCTGCCGCACCGGCCGGCGCTGGTCGGGTTCGACGACTTCGAGCTGGCCGATCTGCTCCCGGTGCCGGTGACGGTGGTCGCCCAGGATCCGATCGGAATGGGGCGCACGGCCGCCGAGCTCCTGTTCCGCCGGATGCGCGGCGAGACGGCCGCCCCGCAGCGGATCCAGCTGCCGACCCGGCTGATCCTGCGCGGCTCCGGCGAACTCCCGCTCTGAGCGCCGGCCCCGCCGCGGGTGAGGGGCCGGGTCGACCCGCCGGCCCGGTCGGGGCTGCGTGCTGGTGCAGTGACAACGTTGGCAGGTGTGACGGGCGGTCCGGGTGGAACAGCTGTGTCCACCGGGGCGGGCGAGGTGGTGCACCGCCCCTGACGGCGGCTCGGACCGACCCTTCCCGCGCGGGTGTTTCTCCCCGACGTGCAGAAAGCGTGGCGTTGGCGCCGCATCGCTGCTGGGAGCCTTGACAGTGCTGGGACGGCGTGAGTTCATTCCCCCACCCGACAACGTTGTCTGACGATCCGTGAGCAGACGGCACCGGAGCGGCCCGCGGCGCTCCGGGATGCCGGTGGTGCCGCCGCGCACCGGGGAGTGGGCACGGCGGCGCCCTCCCCGTGGCCCGCTCGACGGGCCGCCGGTGCCGGGGCGGCCGCCGGCCGAGGAAGGCAAGGAGGAACGGTGTGTCAGAACCACTGCTGGAAGCACGCGGCGTGGTCAAGCACTTCGGCCACGTGCAGGCGCTGCAGGGCGCTGACTTCACGGCGTACGCCGGCGAGGTCGTCGCGCTGATCGGTGACAACGGCGCGGGCAAGTCCACCCTGGTGAACGTCCTGTCCGGGGTGCTCGCCCCCGACGACGGCGAGCTCCTGCTGAACGGCGCGCCGGTCCGGTTCGCCGGTCCGCAGGACGCCCGGCGCCAGGGCGTGGAGACCGTCTACCAGGACCTGTCGCTGGCACCGGACCTGGACGCGGCGGCCAACCTCCACCTCGGCCGGGAGATCGTGCGCGGCGGGCTGCTGGGTCGGCTCGGGGTGCTGGACCGGCCGGCCATGCGCCGGGCGGCGGTCGAGGCGTTCGCCGAACTCGGCGTCACGCTCAAGGACGTGACGGCTCCGGTCGCGACCCTGTCGGGCGGTCAGCGGCAGTCCGTGGCGGTGGCCAGGGCGGTCGCGTTCGCCAACAAGGTGATCTTCATGGACGAACCGACGGCCGCGCTGGGCGTGGTGCAGCGCGCCCGCGTGCTGGAGACCGTCCGCGCGGTCGCCGACCGGGGCATCTGCGTCGTGCTGATCAGCCACAACATGCCGGAGGTGCTGGCGGTCGCGGACCGGGTCGAAGTCCTGCGGCTCGGTCGGCGGGTCGCCTCCCTGACGGCCGCCGACACGACCATCGAGCAGCTGGTCGGCGCGATGACGGGCTCGACGGGCTCGACGGGACCGACGGGCTCGACGGGCTCGACCGGTGCACGGGACGCGGAGGAGACGCGATGACCGCCACCGACCGCCGGGCCCGGGAGTCGACCGGTGCGCCGGACCCGGCCCTGCGGCGCGGCCTGCCCCAGCACCTGCGCCGGATCGCGGGGGTCGGCGAGGTGTGGACCTTCGTCGTCCTCGCCTGCCTGGTCGCGTTCTTCAGCATCGCCGCGCCGAGCACGTTCTTCACCACCTACGACCTCACCCAGATCGCCGTGAACGCGGCGATCTACCTGGTGCTCGGCGTCGGGATGACCTTCGTGGTCATCACCGCGGGCATCGACCTGTCGATCGGGTCGGTCCTGGTCCTGGCCGCGGTCGCCGCCGGTGAGTTCAACATCCACCACGGCGGCGCCCGGGCCGGCTGGGGGACGGTGGCGGTCTGCGTGCTGATCGCGCTCGCCGTCGGCACCGCCTGGGGCGCGCTGCAGGGTGCGCTGGTCGCGACCGGCAAGGTGCCGCCGCTGATCGTGACGCTCGGCGGCCTGGGCACGGCGCTGGGCCTGGCCGAGCTGGTGACCGGCGGGCAGGACCCGGCGGGCGCCGCCGCGGCGGGCCTGCAGCGCACCCTCGGCTTCGGGAAGCTGTTCGGGGTCCCGTGGCTGGTGGTGCTCGCCGCCGTGGTCACCGTCGGCTTCGGACTGGTGCTGGGCGCCACTCGGTTCGGCACCCACACCCTGGCGATCGGCTCGCACCCGGCCGCCGCGCAGCGCGCGGGCATCGGCGTGGGGCGGCACCTGGTCCAGGTGTACGCGTTGATGGGCCTGCTGGCCGGGCTCGGCGCGGTGATGTGGCTGGCGTCCTACGGCACCACCTCCATCGCCGGCCACTCCACCGACAACCTCAAGGTGATCACGGCCGTGGTGCTCGGCGGCACCAGCCTCTTCGGCGGCCGCGGCTCGGTGCTCGGCACCGTGATCGGCGTCTTCATCCCGGCCGTGCTGACGACCGGTCTGATCGTCATCGGCGTCCAGCAGTACTGGCAGGACGTGGCGGTCGGCATCGTGCTGGTCGCCGCCGTCTTCGTCGACCAGATGCGCCGCAGCACCCGCGAGCGCCGCTGACCACCGCCCGACCACTGACCGACCGGCCACGCGCGCACGCGGCCGCCCGACCGGCCACAGGCGCGAGGAGCCGCCCGACCGACCACGCGCACGGGCAGCCGCCGGACCGGCCACGCGCGCAAGGAGCCAGCGCCGCACCACCCGTGCGCGCGAGCAGCCACCGCCCGCACCGCGGTTCGCCCCCCGGTGCGCGCCCGTCGACCCGGCGCCCACCGGACCGGCGGAGACCACCCCACCCTGCGCGGTGACGCGCATCAGCAAGGAGGACGCCCCCATGTTCACCCCTCGCAGCAAGCGCGGCCTGCTGGTCGCCGCCGGCACCGTCCTCGTCCTGGCCGGCTCCGCCGCCTGCGGCTCGTCGGGCTCCGGCAGTTCCTCGACCGGGGCGGCCCCGGCCGGCGGCGGCGCGGCGCACAAGAAGGTCGCGCTGATCACCGGTGTGAAGAGCGACCCGTTCTACATCACCATGACCTGCGCGGCGCAGCAGGAGGCCAAGGCCAAGGGCATGGACCTCACCGCCAACGGCTCGGCCCAGTGGGACGTCTCGGTCCAGCGCCCGCTGATCGACTCGGTCGCCGCCGCCCACCCCGACGGCCTGTTGATCTCCCCGGTCGACAAGGACGCCCTGACCCCCTCGCTCCAGCAGATCCAGTCCGCCGGCACCAGGATCGGCCTGGTCGACACCTCGGTCTCCGACTCCTCGCTGGGCATCACCCGGATCTCCTCCGACAACGAGAAGGGCGGCGCGGTCGCGGCCCAGGCGTTGGCCCAGCAGATGGGCGACAAGGGCTCGGTCATCGTGATCAGCGTCAAGCCCGGCATCACCACCACCGACGCCCGGATCAAGGGCTTCACCGAGGAGATGGCCAAGCACCCCGGGATCACGGTGCTCCCCACCCTCTACGACAACGACCTGCCCGCCACCGCGGCCTCGCAGATCCAGTCGACGCTCGCCGCCCACCCGGACCTCGGCGGCGTCTTCGCGGGCAACACCAACACCGGCCAGGGCATCGCCACGGGGCTGCAGCAGGCGGGCAAGCAGGGGGCGGTGAAGGTCGCGGCCTTCGACGCCGAGCCCGACGAGGTCGCCGCGCTCAAGGCCGGCACCGTTCAGGTCCTGGTCGCCCAGGACCCGGCCGGGATCGGCGTGCAGGGCGTCGACCAGCTCGCCGCCGCGTTCGAGGGCAAGCCGGTCGAGAAGGAGATCGGCACCACCATGGTCGCCATCACCAAGGACAACATGGCCGACCCGAACGTCAGCAAGTACTTCTACAAGGCCGGGTGCTGAGGCGCCCGGCGG
>NZ_JBHYKG010000159.1:0-19365 GCF_042741245.1 Kitasatospora sp. NPDC058965 | reverse complement strand
GGCCGCGCGGCGGGTCCGGTGTCACGTCCCGACGTCTCAGTGCCCGACAGCCACCTTGGCCGCCACGATGACCAGCCCGAGCAGCAGGTTCACCGCCCCCTCGGCGGCCACCTGGCGCGGCGGGGCACCGGCCCGGTGCGCGCCCAGCGTCGCCCAGAGCACCTGCTGCGCCACGGCGACCGCGAGGGCCAGCCAGGCGCTGTCCCCCGTCCCGAGCCACGGGCTGACCAGCACCGCCAGGGCCGGCAGCGCCGCCGCCTCGACCAGCGGCCACTCGCGCCGGCCGACCCGGCGCACCTGCGACCAGGTGATCCCCCGGCCGGCCTCGCGGTGCCCGGCCACGTGCGCGTAGACGTGGGCGATCCAGAACACGACGCCGGTGACCAGCAGCAGCAGCACCAGCGACAGCCGCGGGTGCGCGCCCTCCACCCCGGAGGCCGCGATCACCGAGGCGGCGAGCATCGAGCCGTACACCGCGCCGGTGTAGTCCGTCCGCCGCGCGTCGGTCTCCCGGTCGGGTTCCGGCGGGGCGGGGGTTCGACTGCGGGACGTTGCCACGGCGCCTCCTCGCTGCCTGCGCGTCACTGCCTGCGGCCGGCGCCGACGGGCCGGCCCACTGCCACGATCCTCGCCGGATCCCGCGCGGCGCGGGCTCACCCCGGGCGGGTGAGCGGGGTGCCCCGGGCGCCCCGCTCGGATGGCCCACCCCGTCCGGCCGGTACTACGGTCGAAGCATCGGGTCCCGGGGCGGACCCGTGGACCGCGCCGCGCCCGGCCGCGGTCGTCGCACAGGCGCAACCCCAGGCGGTAGCCGATGGCAGTCACCCGCAAGGCGTCAGCGCCCTGGGAGGCGCCCGCGCTCCCGGCCCGGTTGCCCAACGGCGACCCGGTGCTCGCCACCCGGGTCCGCCCGCCCCGGCCGCCGGACACCTTCCTGCGCCGCGCCCGCCTCGTCCACCGGATGGACCAGTCCGTACGGCAGCCGGTGACCCTGGTCAACGGGCCGGCCGGCGCGGGCAAGACCCTGCTGGTGGCCGACTGGCTCACCTGCGGCCGGGTCCCGGGCCCGGTCGGCTGGCTCACCCTGGAGGCCGCCGACAACCAGCCCGGCAACTTCTGGGCCTACGTCCGCGAGGCGCTGCGCGCCGGGGTGCCGGGCCCGCCGGACGAGCTCGCCGTGCCGGCCGAGGCCGGGTACGTCGACCCGTCCCAGCTGCTCCGGCTGGCCTCCTGGATCAACGGGCAGCCCGAGCCGCTGGTGCTGGTGCTGGACGAGTTCGAGCACATCGACGACCCCGGGCTGACGGCGCAGCTGCACGACCTGGTCCGGCACACCGCGGGACGCCTGCGGCTGGTCCTGGTCGGCCGCAACGAGCCGCTGCTGCCGCTGCACCGCTACCGGGCGGCGGGCGAGCTCGCCGAGATCCGGGCCGCCGACCTCGCACTGGACCGCGCCGAGACCGCCGCGGTGCTGGAACGCCACGGACTGCTCCCCAGTGCCGCCACCGCCGAGGCCGTGCAGCGCACGCTCTCGGGCTGGACCGCCGGGGTGCGCCTGCTCGCGCTCGCCGCGCAGCGGGCCGACGACCCGGACACCTACCTCAAGCGGATCGACGCCGAGCACGCCGCCGTGTCCGACTTCCTGCTCGCGGAGGTGCTGCGCACCCAGCCCGAGCCCACCCAGGACCTGCTGCTGCGCTGCAGCATCCTGGGCCGGGTCCACCCCGACCTCGCCGACGCGCTCACCGGCCGCCGCGACGCGCGGCGGATCCTGGGCCGGCTGCACCAGGAGAACGCCTTCACCGAGGCACTGACCGACGGCTGGTACCGGCTGCACCCCATGTTCGCCGGCATCCTGCGGCTGCACCTGAACGCCTCGGACCCGGACCGGGTCGAGGAGCTGCAGGTGCGGGCCGCGCACTGGCTGGCCGAGCACGGCCAGTACCGCACGGCGCTGGACCACGCCGCCGAGGGCGGCGCCTGGGACCTGGCCGCCGAGCTCCTGGTGGACCAGCTGGCCCTCGGCGAGCTGGTCGCCGGGCGCGAGGCCGCCCGGCTCTGCGACCTGTTCGCCCGGATGCCGACCGACGCGAGCACGCCGGCCGCGGAGCTGGTCCGCGCAGCGGTCCGGCTGGCCCGGGACGACGCCGGCGCGGCGCTGCGGATCCTGGAGGAGGTCGAGCCGCAGCTGCCGCCGCACCGGACCGCACTGCAGCTGGCGGCCGCCTTCGTCCGCACCGGCGCGGCCCGGGCGGTCGGCTCGGCCGCACTCGCCGACCGCGCCGCCCGCCGGGCCCACGAGCTCGGCAGCCAGGCACCGGCCGAGCTGCTGGACCGCCACCCCGAGCTGCTCACCCTGGTGGACGCCGACCTCGGCTCCGCCCTGCTCTGGCAGGGACGCCTGGACGAGGCGGGCCGCGCGCTGGGCGCCGCCGCCCAGGCACCGCCCTCCCCCACCACCGCCCGGCTGCGCGACGACTCGCTGTGCCGGCTCGCCCTCATCGACTACCTGCGCGGCTGGCCCGGCCGGGCCGAGCGGCGGGTGCGCGAGGCCGACGAGGCGGCCGAGCGCTCCAGCCTGGCGCCCGACAGCCGCACCGACGTGCGCCACCTGGTGCTGGCCGCCACGGCGCTCGAACACGAGGAGCTGGCCGACGCGCGCACCGAACTGAACCGGATGACCCGCCACCCGGCCCCGGGCCGCGATCCGGTGGTGGTCCTCGGCAACCTGCTGATCCGCGCCAAGCTGCACCTGGCCCAGGGTCACCCCGACGCCGCGCTGCGGGTGCTGGAGGAGAGCCGGCGGCCCGAGCTGCTGGGCCACCCCTCCGACTGGAGCCGGGAGCGGGTGGCCGTCACCGCCGCCGCCGCGCACCTGGCGGCCGGCCGGCCGCAGGAGGCGGTGGCGGCCCTGGCCGACGCACCGACCCGGGCCCCGGACTCGGTCGTCACGGCGGCGCAGGCCCGGCTCTGCGCCGGCCAGGACCCGGCCGCCACCCTGCGCCGGCTGCACGCACTGCGCGACGACCCGGCCGTGGGCACCGCGCCCCGGACCAGGGCGCTGCTGCTGCTGGCGCAGGCCGACCCCGACCCGGACGGCCCCGACGGCACCCGACTGCTGGCCCAGGCCCTCGGCACCGCCGAACCGGAACGCCTGCGCCGGCCGTTCCGCGAGTCGGCCGCCTGGGTGCGCCGCCAACTGCACCGCCAGCCCCAGCTGGCCCGGGCCCACCCCTGGCTCCCCGGCGACCTGCGCCCGGCCTCGCCCGCCGCGGCGCCGGACGCCGAAGTCCCGCCGCCGGCCGAGCCGCTGACGGAGCGCGAGCGGGAGGTCCTGGTCTGCGCCGCCGGGATGCTGTCGACCCAGGAGATCGCCGACCGGCTGTTCCTGTCGCCGAACACGGTCAAGACGCACCTGAAGAACATCAACCGGAAGCTGCTGACGGGCAATCGCCGCGAGGCCGTGCGCCGGGCCGAGCGCCTGCACCTGCTCGGCGACGGGTGAGCCCCGCGCTCACCCGGACACTCTGCTCACTCGGACACCCTGCGCATCTCGGTCACCGTCAGGCCGAGCGTCTGAAAGCGCTTCAGCAACCCGTACAGGTGCGCCTCGTCGACCACGTCGCCGAACAGCATCGTCTGCCCGGAGACCACCACGCTCTCCAACTCGGGGAACCCCTCTTTGCGCGTCTCCTCCCGGAGGACGCCGGACACGCGGATCTCGTAGCGCATGGGCCGGCTCCCTTCGCCTCGGCGGACCTCCAGCCTCGTCCCGCGGCGGGGCCGGCCGCATCACCCCTGCCAGGTGACTCGCGGGGAGCCGGGGGTGCGCCGGCCGGCACCGCCCGGTCACCCACGCGGGGTGATCCGCCACCCGGTACCGCTCCGTACCGTGACGGCGAAGGCAGTTTCCTCCGGCCGCAGGGGAGCCCACCGTGAACCCTTACCCGCCCATCGCCGAGCACGGGATCATCGGCGACCTGCAGACCGCCGCGCTCGTCTCCACCAGCGGTGACATCGACTGGTGGTGCACCCCGCGCTTCGACTCCCCCAGCCTCTTCGCCTCACTGCTGGACCACACCAAGGGCGGCCGGTGCCGACTGGCGGTCGACCGGGACGCGGTGCCGGACGCCCAGGTGCGCCAGCTCTACCTGGCCGGCACGGCCATCGTGGTCACCCGGTTCCAGGCCCCGCAGGGCGTGGCCGAGGTGGTCGACTTCATGCTCCCGGACACCTCGCCGACCCCCAGCGACCGGCACCGGATCATCCGCACCGCCCGGGTGGTGCGCGGCCGGGTGCCGTTCGTGCTGGAGTGCCGGCCGCGGTTCGACTACGGCCGCGCCTCCCACCGCCTCACCCTGCCGGACGAGCGGTTCGCGGTGCTGCAGGGCCCGGACCAGGAGCTGTGCGTGCAGACCACCGCACCGGTGGTGCTGCACCCCGACGGCTCGGACGTGACCGCCGGGTTCACCCTGGACGCGGGCGAGATGGCCACCGTGCTGCTCACCACCCAGCGACCGGGCGCGGACCGGCCGGCGCCGCCCGGCGACGCGGACACCCTGGCGGCCTTCGACGCCTGCCGGCAGTTCTGGTACGACTGGACCAAGACCTCCAACTACCAGGGCCGGTGGAGCCAGATCGTCGACCGTTCGGCGATCACGCTCAAGCTGCTCAGCTACCACCCGACCGGCGCACTGATCGCGGCCCCGACGATGGGGCTGCCGGAGCAGATCGGCGGCGAGCGGAACTGGGACTACCGCTACACCTGGATCCGCGACGCCTCGCTCTCCGTCCACACCCTGCTCGGCCTCGGTTTCCAGGACGAGGCGCTGGCCTTCCGCCGCTGGGTGCGGGACCGGGTGGAGGCCGCGAGCTCCGAGGGGGAACGGCTCCAGATCATGTACCGGATCGACGGCGACCCGCACTTGACCGAGGAGTCGCTCACCGGCTGGGAGGGCTACCGCGGTTCGTCCCCGGTGCGGGCCGGGAACGCCGCCGCCGACCAGCTCCAGCTCGACATCTACGGCGAGGCCGCCTACGCGTTCGGCGCCGTCGACAGCGACATGGGGGCGCTGCGCGGCTGGAACTCGTTCCGCGCGCTGGTGGACTGGCTGGCCGAGCACTGGGACCGGCCGGACGAGGGCATCTGGGAGACCCGCGGCGGCCGCCAGGACTTCACCTACAGCCGCCTGATGTGCTGGGTGGCCTTCGACCGCGCCGTCCGGCTCGCCCGCAAGCACGCCCGCCCCGCCGACCTGGACCGCTGGACCTCGGAGCGCGACGACATCCTGCGCCAGATCCTGCAGCGCGGCTGGAGCGACAAGCGCCAGGCCTTCGCGCAGAGTTACGGCACCGACGTGCTGGACGCCTCGCTGCTGCTGATGCCCAAGGTCGGCTTCCTCTCGCCCACCGACCCGGACTGGCTCTCCACGCTGGACGCGATGGACCAGGAGCTGGTCCAGGACAGCCTGGTCTACCGCTACGACCCGGCCGCCTCGCCCGACGGGTTGAGCGGCACCGAGGGCACCTTCAACCTGTGCACCTTCCTCTACGTCGAGGCGTTGGCCCGGGCCGGCCGGGTCGACCAGGCCCGGTACGCGTTCGACAAGATGCTCACCTACGCCAACCACGTCGGCCTGTTCGGCGAGGAGATCGGGCCGTCGGGCGAGCAACTGGGCAACTTCCCGCAGGCGTTCACCCACCTCGCACTGATCGACGCGGCCGTCGCGCTCGACCAGGAGCTCGACCGGCGGGGCGCGGCCTGACCGCCGGGACGCAGCACCGCGGAAGGAGCCGGGAATGACCACCGCACCCGACCGGTCCAGCACGGCCGCACGGCGCGTCCTGCTGCCGCTGGCCCTCGCGCAGTTCATCTGCAGCTTCGCCGGCTCCAGCATGAACGTGATGATCAACGACATCAGCAACGACCTCGACACCAGCGTCCAGGGCGTCCAAGTCGCCATCACCGTCTTCCTGTTGGTGATGGCCGCGCTGATGATCCCGGGCGGCAAGCTGACCGACCGCTGGGGCCGCAAGCGGTGCCTGGTGGCCGGCCTGGCCGTCTACGGCGTCGGCGCCCTGCTGAGCGCGGCCGCGCCCGGGCTCGGCGTGCTGATCCTGGGCAACTCCATCCTGGAGGGCGTCGGCACCGCACTGCTGATCCCGCCCGTCTACATCCTCACCACCCTGCTGTTCACCGGCACCGCCGCCCGGGCCCGCGCGTTCGGCACGATCATGGCGCTGGGCGGCATCGGTGCCGCGGCCGGCCCGCTGATCGGCGGGCTGCTCACCACGGCCATCGGCTGGCGCGCCAACTTCGGCTTCCAGACCGTGGTCGTGCTCCTGATCCTGCTGCTGGCCCGCACCCTCGAGGACCCGCTGCCGCCCGACCCGACCCGGCCGTTCGACACCGTCGGCGCCGTGCTGTCGGCGGCCGGTCTGGTCCTGCTGGTCACCGGCATCCTGGCCGCGGACAACAACGCCTGGCTGATGCTCGGCCTGCTGCTGGCCGGTGCGGCGGTGCTGGCCGGCTTCTTCGCCTGGGCCCGCCGGCTGGAGCGCGCCGGGCGCGAACCGCTGCTGCGCACCAGCCTGTTCCACCAGCGCACCGCCAACCTGGGCATGGTCACCCAGAACGCCCAGTGGCTGGTGCTGATGGGCGTCTCGTTCACCGTCGGCGCCTACCTGCAGGTGGTGCGCGGCTACAGCGCCATCGCCACCGGCGGCGTCTTCACCGCCGCCACCGTCGGCCTGCTCACCACCTCGCTCGCCGCCGAGCGGCTGGCCGTGCGCCGGTCCCAACGCACCCTGATCGCCACGGGCTTCGGCCTCACGGTGGTGGGCATCGTGGTGCTGCTCCTGCTGGTGCGGGCGACCGACGACGTCTGGGCGTTCGTGCCCGGGCTGCTGCTGATCGGGCTCGGGATCGGCCTGATGCTCACCCCGTCGGTCAACATCGTGCAGTCCGCCTTCCCGGACGAGCTGCAGGGCGAGATCTCCGGCCTGTCCCGGAGCATCTCCAACCTCGGCTCCTCGCTGGGCACCGCGATCGCCGGCACCATCATGGTCTCGACCCTGACCCGCAACGGGTACGCGGCGGCGATGGGCGCGCTGGCGCTGTGCGGGGTGATCGGCCTGGGCGCGGCGCTGTTCCTGCCGCGGGACCGGCCGGCCGCGGTGCGGACCGCGGCGCCGGCCACGGCCCCGGCCCGGGACTGACGGCGGGTCACGGCGTGCTCACCGTGGTGGCCCCGCCGGTCAGGGTGACCCGCAGGCCGTCGTCGGTGACGCGCAGGGCGGTGGCGGTCATGGCGAGCGGGTAGGGGCGGCCGGCCGTCGCCGCGTCGAGCGCGGCGGCCAACTGCCCGACCCGGTCGCTCGGCAGCGGGCGCCCGAGCAGGCTCGCGCCGGTGACGCCGAGGCCGACCCGGCCTCCGGTCAGCTGCGGTCGGAGCACGATCCGGCCGAGCCCGCCCGCACCGAGCACCACCGTGACCGTGCCCGCGGCGGGGTCGTCGGTCACGCCCGCGACCGGCAGCGACGGGATCCGGGCCCGGACCGCCGCGGCGATCGACCCGGTGGGCACCGCGACCTCGGCGCTGCTCGACCCGACCGCGGTGCGCCCGTGCCCCGGGCGCAGGTCGCGCAGCCGGACCCGGACGCCGAGCCCGCCGACCGCTCCGACCTGCGCGTTGCGGGCGGTGATGTCGAGCCGGGGGATCCGGCCGTCGACCGCGTGCCACAGCGCGGAGCCGGGCTCGTCGACCGCCAGGCCGCCGCCCAGGGCCGGGGCGGCCCGGTCGATCCGGTCCCGGGTCAGCCGGCGCACGGTCAGCTCGCCACCGCCCGCCGCGGCGACCAGGGACCCGAGCAGCAGCACGGCGACGACGGCGCGGCGACGGCCGCGCAGCGGCGCCCTCATCGCCCGGCCACCGGGGCCGCGGGGACGGGTTCGGCGACGGCCGGTGCCGGTCCCTCGGGATCGAGGTGCGGCAGCAGCCGGTCCAGCCACCCCGGGAGCCACCAGTTCCCGCGCCCGAACAGGTACATGGTCGCGGGCACCAGCAGCAGCCGGACCACCGTCGCGTCCAGCACCACGCTGACGCCCAGGCCGAGCGCGAGCATCTTGACGACCACGCTGGTGGAGAGCATGAAGGCGAGGAAGACGCTGGTCATGATGGCCGCCGCGCAGCTGATCACCCGGGCGGTGGCCCCCAGGCCCGCGGCCACCGCACTCCGGTTGTCCCGGCCGGACAGCCAGCTCTCCCGGATCCGGGACAGCAGGAAGACCTCGTAGTCCATGGAGAGCCCGAAGACGATGGCGAACATCATCATCGGCACGTAGGACTCGACCGGCACCCGCTCGCCCACCCCGAGCAGCGCGCTGCCCCAGCCCCACTGGAAGACGGCGACCACCACCCCGCACGAGGCGGCGATCGAGAACAGGTTCAGCACCGCGGCCTTCAGCGCGACCAGCAGGCTGCGGAAGACGGTCAGCAGCAGCAGGAAGGCGGCAGCCACCACCACCGCGACGATCAGCGGCAGCCGGTCGGCCAGGCGGTCGGTGAACGCCTGCCCGGCGGCGGTCGGGCCGGCCACGTAGCCGGTGGCGCCGGTGCCGGCCAGCGCCTGCGGCAGGGTGCTGCGCTGCAGCGTGTGCACCAGGTCCGAGGTGGCCCGGTCCTGCGGGCCGGCGGCGGGGGTGACCGAGGCGGTCAGCAGCACCTGGTCGGGACTGGCGACCGGCGTCGTGACCGCGACCACGCCGGGCACCGCGGCCAGCCGGGCCTGCAGCGCGCTGCCCAGCTGCCGGCGCTGGTCCGGATCGGCGACCTGGCGGCTGTCCAGTTGGACGACCACGGTGAGCGGGCCGTTGGCCCCGCGGCCGAAGCCCGCGCCGATCAGGTCGTAGGCCCGCCGGTCGGTGCTGGTGGTCGGCTGCACCCCGGCGTCGACGTGGCCGAGCCGCAGCCCGGCCACCGGGGCGGCGCAGGCGCCGAGCAGCAGCAGACCCGCCGTCAGGAACAGCCAGGGGCGGCGGCCCACCGTGGCGGCCCAGCGGTGCCACACGTCCCGCTCCCCCACCGGCTCGGCCACCGGCGGGCGCACGCTCAGCCGGTCGATCCGGTGGCCGAGCAGCCCGAGCAGTGCGGGGGTGAGGGTCAGCGAGGCCGCGGCCGCGACCAGCACGGTCAGCGCGGCCGCGCCGCCGAGCGCCCCGATGAAGCCGATGCCCGAGGTGTAGAGGCCGGTCAGGGCCATCGCCACGGTGGCGGCGGCGACCAGGACGGCGCGGCCGGTGGTGGCGACGGTGCGCCCGGCCGCCTCGGCCGGGTCCGGGCCGTCGGCCAGCAGGGCCCGGTAGCGGGTGGCGAGGAAGAGGGCGTAGTCGATGCCGACGCCGAGGCCCATCATCGCGGCCAGCGTGGGCGCCGCCCGGCCGAAGTCCACGTGCGCGGCCAGCAGGTCGAGTCCGGCCAGCCCGACCGCCAGGCCCAGCACCGCGGTCAGCAGCGGGAGTCCGGCGGCCGCCACACTGCCGAAGCCCACCAGCAGCACCAGCACGGCGACGCCCAGCCCGATCGCCTCCGAGGTCCGGTCGGCCGACTTCGGCGCGGCCAGCAGCCCGAGCGGGTCGGCGTACTCGACGGTCAGGTGGTCGGCGCGCAGCGGCGCCACGGCGCCGTCGACCCGGTCCAGGTAGGAGCGCCCGAAGCCGGCCGGGTTGCCGTCGAAGCGCACGGTGATGACGGCGGTGCCGCCGCCGGCCGACACCGCGCCCGGGGTGGCCAGCGGGTCGCTCACCGCGAGCACCTTCGGCAGCTGCCGCAGCTGCTGCACGGCGCTCTCCACCGCCGTCCGGTGGGCGCTGACCGGCCCGGCACCCGCGTCCACCACGATCGTGCCGGCGGTCCCGGACCCGGCGGTGCCGCCGTGCGCCTTCAACAGGTCGGCGCCGGTCTGGGCGGCGGTTCCGGGCAGCGCGAAGCTGTCCGTGAAGGAGCCGCCCCAGCGGGCGCCGGCCAGCCCGGTGGCCGCCAGCAGCAGGATCCACAGCGCGGTCACGCGCCAGGCGTGCCGGGCGCACCAGGCGCCCGTGCGGTGCAACAGGCCGGGCCGGCCGGACGGTTCGTCAGTCATGGCTCCACCGTGCCGCACCCTCGTAAGGCCCGTGTTGGGGCACTGTTCGGGGAATGTACGGACCGCGTGCAGGGGCGGGGCGGCGGCCCTCGGCTCGACTAGCATCGACGCGTTCCCGCAGCTGAGCACAGGTATGGAGGCGTCGATGACCGAGTCCCGGGGCCTCGTCCTGGTGGTCGAGGACGAACGGCACATCGCCGAGGTGCAGCGGCTCTACCTGGTCCGCGAGGGCTTCGGCGTGCACGTGGAGGGTGACGGGGCCGCCGGTCTCGCCGCGGCCCGGCGGATGCGGCCGGTGGCGATCGTGCTGGACATCGGCCTGCCCGGGCTGGACGGCATCTCCTTCTGCCGGGCGCTGCGCGACGCCGACGACTGGACCCCGGTCCTGCTGGTGACCGCCCGCGGCGAGGAGGCCGACCGCATCCTGGGCCTGGAGCTCGGCGCCGACGACTACCTGACCAAGCCCTTCTCGCCCCGCGAACTCGTCGCCCGGGTCAAGACCGTGCTGCGCCGCGCCGCCGGTCCCCCGGGCGAGCGGGCCGGCCGGCACGGCCGGCTCACCGTCGACCCGGCCGCCCGCACCGTCCACCTCGACGGCGAGCCGGTCGAGCTGACCACCACCGAGTTCAACCTCCTCACCCACCTGCTGAAGCACGGCGGCCAGGTGCTGACCCGCGAGCAGCTGCTCGCCGGGGTGTGGGGCTACCCGAGCTACCGCGACACCCGGATGGTCGACGTCTTCGTCTCGCAACTGCGCGCCAAACTCGGCGACGCCTGCCCGATCCGCACCGTCCGCGGGGTCGGCTACAGCGCACCGGGCGCCGGGCGGTGAGCCGGATCCGGGCGTCGCTCACCCGCAAACTGGTGCTGCTGACCACCACGGTGGCCGCACTGGCGGTCCTGCTGACCGGGCTGATCGCCTGGCAGACCGCCGAGCACGCGGCGGAGCAGCGCGAACGGGAGGCGCTCACCCGGCAGGCCACCGCGCTGGCCCACCTGCCCGGCCTCTCCGAGGTCGTCTTCAACAGCGCCCAGGCCCTCGCCGGACCGAACGGGGTGCACCTCGCCGTCCTCGCCCCCGACGGCTCGGTCAGCGGCACGGCCACCCCCGCCCTGGACACCGCCGCCAGGGCCGCGCTGCTCGCGGGGCGGCCGGTCTCCGGTGACGGCATCCTGGCCGGGCAGGACGTGCTGCTGATCGGTCAGCCCGACGTGCGCGGCGGCGCGATCGTGCTCACCGAGCCGTACGCCGTGGTCGAGCACAACACCGACGACATCCGGCGCAACACCCTGCTGCCGCTGGTCGTCGGCATGCTCGGCGCCGCCGCGGCCGGCGCGCTGCTGGCCCGCCGCATCGCCCGCCCGCTGGGCTCCGCCGCCGCGGTCGCGCACCGGCTGGCCGAGGGCGAGCGCGGGCTGCGGGCGCCGACCGACGGGCCGCGCGAGGCGGCCGAGATCGGCCGCGCGCTCAACACCCTCGACCAGGCCCTGGGCCGCAGCGAGAACCGGCAGCGCGAGTTCCTGCTCTCGGTCTCGCACGAGCTGCGGACCCCGCTGACCGCCGTGCAGGGCTACGCCGAGGCGCTGGCCGACGGCCTGATCGAGGCCGACCGGCTGCCGGAGGTCGGCCGGACCCTGGCGGACGAGACCCGCCGGCTGGACCGCTTCCTGGCCGACCTGCTGGCCCTGGCCCGGCTGGAGGCCGACGACTTCCACCTGGACACCGCCGCGACCGACCTGGCCGCCCTGCTCGGCGAGGCGGCACGGTTCTGGACCGGCCGCTGCGCGCACGACGACGTCGAGCTGCGCCTGGAACGGCCGGAGCTGCCGCTGCTGCTGGACACCGACCCCTTCCGGGTCCGCCAGCTGGTCGACGGCCTGGTGCAGAACGCCCTGCGGGCCACCCCGGGCGGCGGCGCCGTGGTGCTGGCGGCCCGCCCGGCCGCCGACGGCTCGGCCGAGCTCCAGGTCCGCGACAGCGGCCCGGGCCTGACCGAGGACGACGTCAAGGTCGCCTTCGACAGCGGCGCCCTGCAGCAGCGCTACCGCGCCACCCGCCCGGTCGGCAGCGGCCTGGGCCTGGCCATCGCCCACCGCCTGACGGCCCGCCTGGGCGGCACCATCACCGCCGCGGGCCACGGCCCCGAGGGCGGCGCCTGCTTCACCGTCACCCTGCCGCCCCGACCGGCCTGACGTGGCACCGGCCGTGCCTGGTCGAGGCCGGGATCAAGGACGGGGGAACCTCCGACGCGGTGCCGGCCCTGCCCTCGCTCGCGTTCGAGCCGCTGGACGCGAGCACCGCGGTCCTGGTGGCGGCCATGGTCCGCGACGGCTACGGGTGTCGTGCCGGTGCTGCGGACGCGTGAGCCGGTTGCGGACGAGGGCTTCAAGCCGGCGGGAGGCAAGGCCCGACTGCTGGACGGATGCCGACGACTCGTCAGTTCCAGGTGTGCACACCTGTCCGATCAGGGGTGCACACCTGTCGCCCGAGGGGTCCCGTCCCCTGGCCACTGCACCGCCCACCGCCACGGCCCGGCCGAGGTCACCCTGGGCATCCGGCCCCGGATCGCCGCCGTCTGCTCCGTCTCCGCCGTGACCGGCGCCCGGTCCGTCGGCGCGCACACCTCGTGGCCGACGCCACCCACGCCCGCCACGACGCCGCCCATCGAGCAGCGGACCCGCCGCCCACGCACCGCCGGCCCACCCGCCGGCACCGACGAGGCCCGCTCCCACACCCGCCACGGCCGCGGCACCGGGCGCAGCCAGCGCCCGCGCCCCCTCCTCACCCACCGGAGCCCCGCCTACGTCCACAGGGCGTGCCGTGGCTGGGAACGCCGACCGCCCCGACCGAACGGCAGCGAGCCCGGACACGCCGACCCGGCACGGTCCGGCTGAGGAAGTCACGGCCTCCACCACGACAAGCCGCCCCGGCTGCGGGTCATCTGACGGCCCGAGGCGGGCGGACCCGTCATCGTCGGCCGGCAATGCTCCAGCCGGCGGACCGATGGAGCACTTCCCGCAGCTGGTTCCCTGACGGACGCCCCGGTGCGCGGCCGGGACAAGGACCTGGTGAGAACACACTTCCAGGTACTATGTCGGGCCGCGATCCGCACCCCCAGTCGGGCCGTGACCTGCGCATTCGACACCGGACAGACTGTCCGGTCACAACCGGACAGGCCGGCGGACACCCGAGACCGGACACCCATGACTCGACACCCCAAGGGCCATGGCACCGCGCAGAACGAGGCCGATCCGACAGGGTCCGCGGTTCCTCGCCCACGGCACGGAATCACCGAGTGGACCAGGCCTGGATCGATCCGCGGTACGCCGCTCTGCTGAGGCACTTTCAGCAGCAGCAGGAGCCCGCCGAGGTCCGTCCGCTCGCACTCGGCCCGGGGCAGGGGCCGGCTCTGCGCGGCTTCGTCCTGGAGCCGACCCGGCCGGAGTAGCGCGGCGGCACGCATTCGCAGGGGGTGCCCGGCCCCCACCGGGACGGGCACCCCCTGCTGCGGAGCGCGGCCGGTCACGGATCTCCGGCGATCTCCCAGGACTTGCTAGGCGTCAACAGGGTGGAGCATCCCGCCGCGCCGGGCCGGGGCCCCGCCCTCGCAGAGGGTCACGCCTGCGGTTGCGGCTGGGTGACGCAGTGGATGCCGCCGCCCTGGTTGCCGAGGTTGTCGATGTTGAGCTGGACCACGGTGCGGCCCGGGAAGAGGGCGCGCAGGACCCGCTTGGCGTTGGCGTCGGCGGTGGTGTCGCCGAACTGGGCGGAGATCACGGCGCCGTTGCAGACGTAGTAGTTGGCGTAGGAGTCGACGAAGTTCACGCTGGTCGCGCGGATCAGGTTGTAGTCCGGCGACTGCAGTGCGGTGACGCCGATGCCGGCGCCCTGGGCGTCGGTCGCGGTGGACAGGATCTGGTACTGCTGCTGCTCGTCGTTGGACCAGATGTCCGACGGGTCGGCCGGGTTGGGGGTCTGCACCAGGCCCGCGCCGGGGGCGAGGAACCGCGAGGTGGCGTCCACGTGGTCGTCGGTGATGTCCTGGCCGGCGATGCCGGGGAACCAGATGACCTTGCTCGCGCCGTAGGCCGCGCACATGGCCTGTTCGAGCTGCGCCTGGGTCTTGCCGGGGTTGCGGTTGCTGTTGATGATGCTGCTCCGGGTGGCCATCAGGGTGCCGGCGCCGTCGGTCTCGATCGCGCCGCCCTCGCCGACCAGGCCGGCGGCGGTGAAGTTGACGCCGAGGTAGGCGGCCAGCCGCTGGGCGACCAGGGCGTCGTTGGCGTGCGTCTGGCGACCGCCCCAGCCGTTGAAGTTGAGGCCGACGGCGTCCAGGCCGCCGGCGCCGTCGGTGCGCAGCACGGGGCCGGTGTCGCGCATCCAGCAGTCGTCGACCGGGATGGAGCCGATGACGGTGACGTTGGGGTTGGTACAGGCGCGCCGGGCGGCGGCGACGCTCGCGGAGTTGGCCAGCATCAGGACGGGCTCGTAGCCCGCGATGGTGTTGGCGATCAGGGCGATGTTGGCCTGCATCCCGGCCAGCTTGCGGCCGTAGATGGCGGTGCTGTCGGGCCAGGCCATCAGCGTGCGGGTGTGCGGGGCGCTGTCGACCGGGACGGTGAAGGTGCCGGCGGTGGCGGGGCCGGGCCGGCCGGAGGACGGCCGCGCGGCGGCGAACGCCTGGGTGCCGACCGCCGCGGTGGCGGCGGCGCCCGCGGCGGCCAGGCCGGCCGCGGCGAGGAATCGGCGCCGGTCCAGCGTCGGACGGTCGGAAGAGTGCGCGCTCATGGGCGTGATCTCCTGTCAACTCGTTGCGGGGGGAACGAGATTGACCGGAACGCTATAACTGACCAAGCGCTCGGTCAATTGCTTGGACAGGAATCGGTACGGTCGGTGCGCACGGACCGGATCCGCCGGTGCCCCGACCGGCACCGCCCGCCGCTGGCTACAGTTGCGCCCATGGCGACCCGCGCACAGGACCAGACCCCCTCGACCGCCGCCGCGCCCGCCGCCCGGTCGCGCACCTCGGCCAAGGGCGAGCAGACCCGGGCCCGGCTGATCGCCGCCGCCCGCACCCTGCTGGCCGGCGACACCGCCGGGCGCTTCACCACCCGCAACGTGGCCGCACTCTGCGGGGTGTCGCACGGAATGTGCCACTACCACTTCCAGGACCGCACCGACCTGATCGTGGCGGTGATCGAGGACATCCGGCCGGAGTGGATCGCCCCGCTGGAGGCCGCCGTCGACGGCCCCGGCAGCTTCGCCGCCCGGGCCGAGCGGGTGCTCGACCTGCTGACCCGGCCGGAGAACCCGGACCTCGCGCACCTGCACTCCGCGCTGCACTGGCTGGCGCTGAACGACGAGCGGGTCCGGGCCGGCCTGGCGCGGGAGTACCGGGACTGGCGCGCCTGCTTCGTGCGGCTGTTCGCGGTGCTCGCGCAGGAGCGCGGCGGCAGCGTCGATCCGGTGGCGCTGGGCGAGTCCTTCGCGGCGGCCGTGGACGGGCTGGCCGCGATCCAGTCGCTCGACCCCGGGGTCGGGGCGGCCGCGGTGCTGCGCACCCTGATGGACGCGTTGGCGCGCGACTGACCCTCCGTCAGGACGCGGCCTGCGCCGCGGCGTGCTTGCGGCGGTCCACCCGGAAGCCCGCGACCACGGTGACCGTCAGGCTGGCGGCGACGATCGCCTCCGCCCAGAAGAACGCGACGTAGTCGATCAGCGAGCCGATCGGGGGCGAGCCCGGCGCGGCGTTGCGCATCCCGACCAGCGCGAACAGGGTGGCCGCCATCCAGCCGAGCGAGGGCCAGACCAGCCCCTGGCCGCCGCGGTACAGCACCTCGGCGCCGGCCATCACGGCCAGGGCCAGCGCCCACATCGCCGCGATCATGAACCAGGCCAGGATGAAGGTGCTGCGGGCCCGGGTCGCCTTCGCGTCCAGCAGGGTGGCTCCGGAGGGCAGCACGGTGCCGGTGGGGCGGACGAAGAAGAACGGGTCGGCGTCGGAGAAGACCAGTCCGACCGGCACCGCCGTGCCGCCGTCCGTGGCGGAGAAGGCGACGGCCGTCCGGTAGCGGTCGAAGGGGTAGTCCGTCTCGGTTCCGCCGTACAGGCCGGCCTGGACGAGCTGCGGCGGCGCCGCCTCCCCCGGGGTGGTCCTCAGGTCGACCTTGCCGGTCGACTCGGCCCTGATGTCGAGCGGGCGGGCGAAGGCGAGCGAGTCGGGGCCCTGGGCGAGGCTGCCGTGCGGCACCGCCACCACGTAGAGGGTCAGCTGGCCGTTGGCGGGCTGGACGTCCTGGGCGGTGATGTCGAGCTCCACCCAGTCGGCGGCGGACGGGACGGCGAGCTCGCGGTTCTGCTGGCGGGTGTCGCGCTCGTCCAGGTAGAGCGCGATGCCCGCCGCGACCAGGACCGCGAGCAGCACGGTGAGCAGCGCGAACCGGTTGCCGCGCAGCCGGGCGAGGACGCTCATGAGGCCGGGGCGACGGGCTGCTGCTGGGTGGCGCAGTGGATGCCGCCACCGCCGCCGGCCAGGTGGTTGATCGTCACCCGGGTCACCTTCCGGCCCGGGTGCAGGTCCCCGATCACGCCGGCCGCGTGGTCGTCGGCGGCCTGGTCGCCGAACCGGGGCACCACGACGCCGCCGTTGCAGACGTAGTAGTTGAGGTAGCTGGCGAGGAAGTTCTTGCCCGCGCCCTGGATCAGGTCGAAGTCGGGCTCCTGGAGCTCGACCACCGTGAGGCTGCGGCCCTTCGCGTCGGTCGCGGCCCGGAGCACCTGCAGCGCCTGGTCGGAGGCCGTGGTCCAGACGTCCGGCGGGGTGTCGGGGGCCGGGCGGTGCAGCACCACGGTGCCGCCGCCGGCGAACCGGGCCAGCGCGTCGATGTGGCAGTCGGTGATGTCCTGACCGGCCACGCCCTTGATCCAGAGCACTTTGGTCAGGCCGAGCAGTTCCTTGAGGCTCGCCTCGATCTGGTCGCGGGACTTGCCCGGGTTGCGGTTGTCGTTGACCCAGGAGCTCTCGGTGGCCAGCAGGGTGCCCTCGCCGTCCACCTCCAGGCCGCCGCCCTCGCCGGTGACCGGCGCCTGGATCCGCGCGATGCCGTAGTGGTCGAGCAGGTTGCGGGCCAGCGCGCTGTCGTTGGCGTGCGTCTGCTTGTTGCCCCAGCCGTTGAAGTTGAGGTCGACGCCCTGCAGGCCCTGCGGGCCGGTGACGAAGGTGGGGCCGCTGTCGCGGGCCCACAGGTCGTCGACCATCAGCTCGACCACCTCGACCGAGGAGCCGCACTGCCGGCGGGCCTGGTCGGCCTGGTCCGGCCGGGCCGCCAGCACGACCGGCTCGAAGGCCGCGACCGCCTGCGCCAGCCCGGCGATGTCCGCGCGGACGCCGGGCAGTTGGTCGCCCCACACCTCCTCCAGGGCCGGCCAGGCCATGAAGGTGCGGGTGTGCGGCAGCGCCTCGGCCGGCATCGCCGTCCGGGCCGCGCCCGGGCTCGCCGGGCCGGACGCCTGGCCCGGCGCGGTGGGGGTGCCCGCCGTCGGCGCGGCGGTCGGACCGGGCGCCTCGTCCCCGCCGGAGCCGCAGCCGCCGGCCAGGGTGAGCGCGGCCAGCGCGGCGCCGGAGCGCAGCACGGTGCGGCGGGACGGTGGAACGTACCCCAAGACGGCCTCGTTCGGTCGGCGGCTGCGTCGGGACGACGCCGTCCGCACGATACTGACGGACCGTCGGGATGCCGGGCGGCGCAACGCTGCGGGCCGGCCGATTCAACCCGTTGGTCGGCGCGCCCTCCCGGCCCGGTCACCGGCCGCCCGCCCGGCCCGGTCGGCGCCCGTGCGGCGGTGCGCAGCTGCCCCGCTCAGTCGGCCCCCGCCAGCGCGCGGCGGGCGGCGGCGATCCGCGCCGGGTCCCAGCTGGGCCGCGGCACCGACTCCAGCAGCAGCCGGGTGTAGGGGTGCTGCGGGTCGGCCAGCACCTCGGCGGTGCGACCGGCCTCGACCACCCGGCCCCGGCGCATCACGATGACCTGGTCGGTGACGCACCGGACCACCCCCAGGTCGTGGGTGATGAACAGGTAGCCGATGCCGGTCTGCTCCCGGATGTCGGCGAGCAGGTTGAGCACCTGCGCCTGCACCGAGACGTCGAGCGCGGCGACCGCCTCGTCCAGCACCATGACGGCCGGCTGGACCGCCAGCGCGCGGGCGATGGCGACGCGCTGGCGCTGGCCGCCGGACAGCTGCCGCGGCAGCGCGCCGGCCGCGCGGGTGCCGAGGCCGACCTGGTCGAGCAGTTCGGCGATCCGGGCGGCGTGGTCGGTGTCGGGGAAGTGCAGCCGCAGGGTCTCCCGCAGCACCCCCTCGACGCTGGTCCGCGGGTCGAGCGAGAGGTAGGGGTCCTGGAAGACCAGTTGGATCTCCCGGGCCCGGGCCAGCCGCTGGGCCCGGCCGCGCGCCCGGTCGGGCCGGGCCCGGCCGTGGACCAGCACCTGCCCCCGGTCGGCCCGTTCCAGCCCGACCACGATCCGGGCGGTGGTCGTCTTGCCGGAGCCGGACTCGCCGACGATGCCCAGCGAGCCGCCCGCGGCGAGGGCGAACGACACCTCGTCCACCGCCTTGACGGTGCCGTAGCTGCGGCACAGGCCCGTGGCCTCCAGCACGGTCCCGCTGTCAATGCGGGCCTCGGTCTCAGCCATCGGCGGTGCTCCCTTCGAGCCGGTCGCTGTGGTGGCAGGCGGCGGTGTGGTCGGCCCGATCGGGCGCCGGCTGCGGGACGGGCGCCTGCTCGTGGCAGACGTCGGAGGCCAGCCGGCACCGGGCGGCGAACGCACAGCCCGTCAACTCCTGCCGGATGTCCGGTGGTTGTCCGTCAATTGCGGCGAGGCGACCGCCCGGGGCTTCCAGCCGCGGCGTGGCGGCGAGCAGTGCGGCGGTGTACGGATGGCGCGGGCGGGCGAACAGCACCTCGGCCGGACCGGTCTCGACGATCCGGCCGGCGTACATCACGTGCACCCGGTCGCTGATCGCCGCGGCCAGGCCCAGGTCGTGCGTGACGAAGAGCAGCGCGGTGCCGAACCGCTCCTTCAACTCACCGATCAGCGCGACCACTTCGGCCTGACTGGTGACGTCGAGGGCGGTGGTCGGCTCGTCCGCCAGCAGCAGCACCGGATCGCCCATCAGGGCGGCGGCGATCATCACCCGCTGCAGCATGCCGCCGGACAGCTGGCCGG
>NZ_JBHYKG010000158.1:0-19613 GCF_042741245.1 Kitasatospora sp. NPDC058965 | reverse complement strand
TAGCGGGCAGGCAGGTGACCTGGAGGGGGCGGTCGCGGCGACGGCCGAGCTGCTGGCGGACCGGGTGCGGGTGCTGGGCGCGGACCACCCCGACACCCTCAGTGCCCGCCACGAATGGGCCCGGTGGCAGGGGCGGGCCGGGAACGCGGCCGGCGCCGTCGCGGCGACGACCGAGCTGCTGGCGGACCGGGTGCGGGTGCTGGGCCCGGACCACCCCGACACCCTGAGCACCCGCCACGGCCTCGCCTGGTGGCGCGGGGAGGCGGGAGACGCCGCCGGGGCCGTGGCGGCGTTCGCGGACCTGCTCGCCGACCGGCAGCGGCTGCTCGGTCCCGACCACCCGCACACCCTGACCACCCGTCAGGAGCTCGGCCACTGGCAGGGCGAGGCGGGTGACACGGCCGGCGCCGTCGCCACCCTGGAAGTCCTGTTGCCCGACCACGAGCGGGTGCTGGGGCCGCAGCACCCGCGGACCCTCAGCACGCGCCAGGAGCTGGCGCACTGGCGGGGCGTCGGCGGCGACCGGACCGGCACCGTGGCCGCCCTGGCCCAGCTCGCCGCGGAACGCGCGCGGATCCTCGGACCCGACCACCCCGACAGCCTGACGGCCCGCAGCGACCACGCGTCCTGGCTGGTCGCCACCGGGGACCCGACCGGCGCGCTCGCGGCGGAGGCCGGCGTGCTGGCCGACGCGCTGCGCGTCCTGGGACCGGACCACCCCGACACGCTGGCCATCCGTGCCAACGCCGCCGCCACCACGGGCGTGGCGGGTGACCCGGCCGGTGCCCGGCGGGCGTACGGCGAGCTGCTCGCGGACCACCTGAGGATCCTGGGACCGCAGCACCCCGACACCCTCGGGATCCGTGCCAACGCCGCGCACTGGCGGGGCGTCGGCGGTGACCCGTCCGGCGCCGCCGCGGAGCTGGCCGAGCTCCTGGCCGACCGCACCCGGGTGCTGGGAGGCGACCACCCGCACACCCTGGCCACCCGCGGCCGGGCGGCCCACTGGACCGGCGTGGCCGGTGACCCGGGCCGGGCCGCGAGCCTGCTGGCCGACCTCCTCGCCGACCGCACCCGCCTGCTCGGCCCGGACCACCCCCACACCCTGGCCACCCGCGGCAACCTCGCCTACTGGCGCGGCGCCGCCGGCGACCCGGCCGGGGCGGCCGCCCTCTTCACCGCCCTGCTGGACGACGCGGTCCGGCTGCTGGGCGCCGACGCGCCGGACACCCTGGCCGTCCTCCACAACCTGGCCCACTGGCGCACCGCGGCCGGCGACCCGGTCGGCGCGAAGGCCGCAGCGACCCACCTGGCCGCCCTGCTCCCCGCCGTGGGCCCGCACGCCACGCACTCCATCACGATCGCGGGGAGCCTGACCCGGTGGACGGCCGACCAGGACTTGCCCGGTCGCGCCGGTGTGCCCCCCGCAATCCGGTGAGTCGACCCTGACACCGGCCGCGCGCCGTCGTCGGGCAGCGGGCTCAGTGCCCCATCGCCGCGCCGCCGTCGACGGGGAGGACGGCTCCGGTGATGAAGGCGGCCTCGGGGGAGGCGAGGAAGCGGACGGCCGCGGCGATCTCCTCGGGCCGGCCGAGGCGGCGCAGCGGGGTCTCCTCGATCAGCCCGGCCCGCTGCTCCTCGCTCAGCACCGAGATCATCGCGGTGTCGGTCAGGCCGGGGGCGACCACGTTCACCGTGATGCCGCGGGGGCCGAGTTCGCGGGCCAGCGAGCGGGCGAAGCCGATCAGGCCCGCCTTGGACGCGGCGTAGTTGGCCTGGCCGGCCTCGCCGCGCAGGGCGACCGCGGAGGAGATCACCACGATCCGCCCGCCGCGGGCCCGGAGCATGCCCTTCGCGGCGCGCTTCACCACCCGGAAGACGCCGGTGAGGTTGGTGTCCAGCACGCTGGTGAAGTCCTCCTCGGCCATCCGCAGCAGCAGCCGGTCCCGGGTCATGCCCGCATTGGCCACCAGCACCTCGACCGGACCGTGCGCCTGCTCGACCTGGGCGAAGGCCTTCTCGACCTGCTCGGGGTCGGTGACGTCGCACTGCACCGCCAGGAAGTCGGCGGGCGGGTCGGTGCGGTAGGTGACCGCGACCCGGTCGCCGGCCGCCGCGAGGCCGCGGGCGATCGCGAGTCCTATCCCCTTGTTGCCGCCGGTGACCAGAACGGATCGGGACACGCTGTTACCCCTCTTTCGTCCAGTTGCCGTCCGGTTCTTCGGACGTGTGCGCATCCTGCGCGACCGAGGCGGCGGGTACGGGTACCCCGGGAGGCCTTCAGGGGGCGCCGGGGTGCACCGTCGGTGGCTACCCTTGTGGCGCAAGGCAATTGGCCGAAATCGGCACCGGCGGTCGACTATCGGACGCTGGTGTTCCCCCTCCTACCCTCGGGTAGGCTTATTGGCACTGTGTCATCAACGGCATGATGGCCCGCGTTGATGATTGGAGTCGGGTGCTCGACCAGCCTGCGTTCGGACGGCGCCTGCGCTTCCTGCGCCGCCAACGCGAGATGTCCCAGACGGAATTGGCCGGTGGCGAGGTGTCGCCGAGCTACATTTCGCTGATCGAGTCCGGCCGCCGGATGCCGAGCGAGGAGATCGCGCAGACCATTGCCGAGCGGTTGGGCGTTTCGCTCGCCGAGTTCGGCGTGGTGGCGACCACGGATCCGGACGACCGCGCCGATCTGGTCCGCCGCCTGGTGGTCGCCCGCAGCGCCCGGGCCGAGGGCGGCCACCGGTTCGCCGTCCAGGAGCTGGCCGCCCTGGTCGAGGAGGCCGACGCGCTGGGTGAGGACGACGTCGCCTTCCAGGCCTGGTGGGAGTTGGCCGAGGCCTACGGCGAGCTGGACCGGCCGGTGGACCGGGACGCGGTGCTGCGCCGGTTGCTGGACGATCCGCTGACCAACAGCTCGGCCCCGCTGCGCGCCCGGGTGGCCGCGGCCATCTCCGAACTCGCGCACAGCCGTGGGCTGTTGGCCGAGGCGGTGCGGGCGGGGGAGCAGGCGGTCGCGGCGGCCGACCACCTCGACGCCGGCGCGCTGGAGTGGGGCCGGGCCCGGCTCGCGCTGGCCACGGCGCACACCGCGCGCGACGACCTGGACCGGGCGGGCGAGGCGCTGCAGGAGGTGTTGGCCCGGCTGGACGAGCTGCCGACCGATCGGCTGCGCGGGCTCGCCTGCTGGGCCGCCGGCGCGGTGCAGCTGGCGACGGGCCGACCCGGCGAGGCGCTGCCGCTGCTGGAGCGGGCGGCCCTGCTGCTGCCGGCCCGGGCCGGGCTGCGGCAGTCGGCCCGGCTCGGGCTGACCACCGTCCGGGCGAGGCTGGCCGCCGACCGGAGCACGGATGCGGCCGAGGACCTGCTGGGCCGGGTCCGGACCGCCTTCGCGCTGGTCGGCACCGAGGCCGACGGGATCCAACTGGCCGCGGTCGAGGCGGTGCTGCTGGCCCGCCGGGGTCGGCGGGAGGACGCGCTGGCCCGGGCGGCCGAGGTCCACCCGGCCCCGGGCCTGCCGCCGCACGAACTGGCCGAGTGCCTGCTCGCGGCCGCCGACGTGCAACTGGCGGGCGGGCGCCCGGAGGAGGCGGAGAAGTCCTGCCGGCAGGCCGCCGAGCTGTTCGACGAGACGGGTGCGCACCGCAGGGCCGCCCGGGCCTGGCGCACCCTGGTCGAGGTGATCGCCGCCCGGGAGGCCCAGTGACCGCGGGTCCGGTGACGGGAGGCCCGGTGGCCGCAAGGGCGGGCCGGAACATGACGCTCGGTGGCCGGTGCCGCGGGGAGCGGCACCGGCCGGATCACTCCGCGGCCTTGGCCTGCCGCGCCAACAGCCGCTCGCGCTGCTCGACGAACCGGTTGGCCTTCTCGTCCAGCAGGCCGAGGAACTCGGCCAGCTCCTCGCGGGCCTGCTCGCCCGCGCCGGACAGACCGGTCAGCTCGAACACCCGCCAGAACCGCAGCACCGGCATGACGACCTCGTCGTGGTGCAGCCGCAGGTCGTAGATGCCGGCCTTGGCGATCGCCACCGAGCTGCGGGCGAAGTCGGTCTCGCCGCTGCCGGGCATCTCGAAGCCGATCACCTCGTCCCGGATCGCCTGCATCGTCTCGTCCGGCTGCACCTCCAGCGCCGCCTTCAGCAGGTTGCGGTAGAAGACCATGTGCAGGTTCTCGTCGGTGGAGATCCGGGTGAGCAGCCGGTCGGCGACCGGGCAGCCGGTGGCCCGGCCGGTGTTGCGGTGCGAGACGCGGGTGGCCAACTCCTGGAAGGAGACGTACGCCAGGTCGTTCACCGCGGACTCGCTGCGGCTGGTGAACCCGGTCTGCATGTGCGCCATCCGGCGCTGCTCCAGCAGCACCGGGTCGACGCCGCGGGTGACCACGAGGTAGTCGCGCAGCGCGATGCTGTGCCGGGCCTCCTCGGCGGTCCACCGGTTGACCCACTCGGACCAGGCGCCGTCGCGGCCGAAGACGACGGCGATCTCGCGGTGGTACGAGGGCAGGTTGTCCTCGGTCAGCAGGTTGATGATCATCGAGGCCTTGGCCACCGGGTCGAGGCGCGAGTCCTCGGGCTTCCAGTCCTCGCCGCCGAGGAAGGCGAAGTCGCGGCCCTCGCTCCACGGCACGTAGTCGTGCGGCATCCAGTCCTTGGCGGCCGCCAGATGGCGTTCGAGATTGGTCTCGACCACTGATTCCAGTGAGTGCAGGAGTTCCAGGTCACGCGTGCGGACAGCTTCCGTGGTCATCCGTCCTCCGGGTAATGGAGTGCGCTGCTATTCAATGAGGGCGCGCGGCGGAGCCCATTTAAGCCACTGGATCCGGGATCCGGTGCACCGGTGTCCGATCTTGCCGTGCTGTTCACGACCCGTTCGTCCGGACGTCGCCGCCCATCGGGGCGGTGGGCGCCCGGCCGCCTTGCCTGATGGCGAATCATGCTGCTAGCTTGCAGCGGACTTGAGGATCGGCACGCGATCTGGGGATCGCACGAGAACTGCCCGTGGCGGCGGGCGAGTCACGTTCCACGCCGGTGATTGCCGATCCGTGAACGCCTGGCGCGTTCTTCCCGTGAGGCATGCCCTGCCCATTCACCGCGCGTTCCCGTCGACGATTCACGGGTAACCGACCATCGAACCGGCCGACCCCTTCCCGGGTTATTCCCTGCCGTTCGTCAGCGCGTTGTCGGCGGGTTCGAATTCGCGGGTCGGTCGAACACAAGTGATTCGTACGCGACCGGGGGGCACCCCGTCGACAGCGGTTGGGAATGGGGTATTCATGGGCATCCTGTCCGGCAAGCGGATCCTGGTCACGGGTGTGTTGACCAGCGACTCGATCGCCTTCCACGTGGCTCGGCTGGCGCAGCAGGAAGGCGCGGAGGTGGTCCTCACCGGCTTCGGGCGCCTCAGCCTGGTCGAGCGGATCGCCAAGCGGCTGCCGGGGCCGGCACCGGTGCTGGAGCTCGACGTCACCGACCAGGAGCAGCTCGACTCGCTGGCCGACCGGGTGCGCGAGCACGTGGACGGGCTGGACGGCGTGGTGCACGCGATCGGGTTCGCCCCGATCGAGGCGCTCGGCGGCAACTTCCTCCACACCGGTTGGGCGGACGTCTCGACCGCGCTGCACGTGTCCACCTACTCGATGAAGGCGCTGGCGATGGCCACGCTGCCGCTGATGCACGACGGCGGCTCGATCGTCGGGCTGGACTTCGACGCCACCGTCGCCTGGTCCTCCTACGACTGGATGGGTGTCGCGAAGGCGGGTCTGGAGTCCTGCTCGCGGTACCTGGCCCGGCACCTGGGCCCCAAGGGGATCCGGGTGAACCTGGTCGCGGCGGGTCCGCTGCGCACCATCGCGGCCAAGGGCATCCCCGGCTTCGAGGAGTTCGAGGCCACCTGGGACGCGCGCTCGCCGCTGGGTTGGAAGGCCGACGACATCGAGCCGGCCGCCCGCGCGGCCGTCGGGCTGCTCTCCGACTGGTTCCCGGCCACCACGGGCGAGATCGTGCACGCCGACGGCGGCTTCCACGCGATGGGCGACTGACGGACCGTCAGTCGACGGAGGGCGCGGCCGGCACCCCGGTCGGCCGTGCCCGGTTCGCGGCAACGGCGTCGGCGCAGAGCCATGACCGACGCACCGTCAGTCCGCCGGGCGGCGTCGTCCGACGCGCCCGTCGGGCACGAGCTGACTTCTGTCAGAGTCTGACGTTCCATCAACTGCGCTGCCGCCCGGCCCTCGTGGCCCGGTTGCGGCAGTGCCGGTCGGGCTGCGCGGCGCTCTGTCCGCACGTGCGTGCAGTGCAGTCAAGGGTTGTCACAAACCATTACGGTGAACAGCGTTCAACCCGCGTCGACCAGCGGCCGCAGTCACACGACGTTACGGCTAACAGTGGCCGACGACTGTGTGGAGAATCCAGCCAACTACCCCTTCTAGCAGGGGAAATGGCCTTCGTGCGTAGGCAGTCACGAATGTTGACTCCTCGCACAAGTGCATGACAGCCTTCGCAGCGGCCGGTGGTGAGCAAGACCCGGCACACCGGCGGAGCACGAGAGATCAACCGAAGCTGACACCGGACGGCGAGGTACCTGGTGCGTGACATCGCGATCGTAGGAATGGGCTGCCGCTTCCCAGGGGCACAGAACCTTCAGGAGTACTGGCGGCTGCTGCTCGGCGGACGCCGGCAGTTCCGCTCGGTGCCCGCGGACCGCTGGGACCACGCGGAGTTCTTCGACCCGGACGACAAGCGCGGCACCAAGGCCTCCTACACCGACCAGTTGGCGCTGATCGAGGGCGTCGACCAGTTCGACGCCGCGCACTTCCGGATGTCGCCGCGCCGGGTGCAGAACATGGACCCGCAGCACCGGCTGCTGCTCCAGGTCTCCCGCGAGGCGCTGCAGGACGCGGGCTGGGAGCGCCGCCCGTTCGACCGGGCGAGCACCGGGGTGTTCGTGGCGATGAGCAGCTCGGAGTACGCCGAGTACAGCCCGGACGTCAAGCAGATCCAGCCGTTCACCGTCCCGGGCCTGCTGCTGAACATGGCCGCGGCCACGGTCAGCCAGTACTACGACCTCGGCGGGCCCAGCTTCACGGTCGACGCCGCCTGCTCCTCCAGCCTGGTCGCCCTCTACGAGGCGGTCACCCACCTGCGGGCGGGGCACTGCCGCGAGGCCGTGGTCGGCGGCGCCTACCTGGCGCTGGCGCCCAACGGGCTGGTCGGCTTCGCGAAGGTCGGCGCGCTCTCGCAGGCCGGGGTGTGCCGGCCGTTCGACCACCGCGCCGACGGGTTCGTGCTGGGCGAGGGCATCGGGGTGATGGTGCTGCGGCCGCTGGACGAGGCGCTGGCCGCGGGCGACCGCGTCTACGCCGTGGTCCGCGGGATCGGCAGCTCCAACGACGGCACCACGGACGGCCCGATGACGCCCCGTCAGGAGGGCCAGGAGCTCGCACTGCGGCGGGCCTACGCCGACGCGCAGTGCACCCTGGACTCGGTCGGCTTCATCGAGGCGCACGGCACCGCCACGGTGGTCGGCGACCGGACCGAGCTGCAGGCCATCACCGCGGTGCGCACCGCCGACCGGTCGGACGGGCCCGACCGCGGGGCCTACCTGTCCTCGGTGAAGAGCATGATCGGGCACAGCCTCAGCGCGGCCGGCATGGCCAGCCTGATCAAGGGCGCCCTGGTGCTGCACCACGGCACCGTCGTGCCGCAGCCGCCCACCGAGGTGGATCCGGCGGCCGGGCTGGCCGAGGCGGGCCTGCGGATCGCGGGCGAGCCGGTGCCCTGGCCGGCCGACGGCGCACCGCGGCGGGTCGGGGTGAACGGCTTCGGCTTCGGCGGGACCAACGTGCACGTGGTGCTGCAGGACGCGCCGGCCGTGCCGAGCGCTCCCGCGCCGGCGCAGCGGCCCGAGCTGTTCCTGTTCTCGGCCGGCACGCCGGCCCTGCTGGCCGACCACATCGAGCGGCTGCTCGCCGAGCTCTCCGAGCAACCCGAAGCCACCGCCGAGGAGTTGGCCTACACGCTGGCGCAGCGCGAGCTGCTGCCGGCCCGCCTGGCGGTGGTCGCGGCCGGTCTCGACGAGCTGCGCGAGAAGCTGCTGCAGGCCCGGGAGCAGCTCGCCGCCGGCAAGCTGGGCGCGCTGGGCGCGGCCGGGTTCGCGGGCAAGTCCCCGCTCCCGCTCAAGAAGCGCGCGGTGGCCTTCCTCTTCCCCGGCCAGGGCAGCCAGCGGCCGGGCATGCTGGGAGACCTGTTCGACCGGTTCCCGACGGTGCGCGAGCGGGCCGAGGCGCTGGACGCGGTGTTGCGCGAGCAGGCCGGCTTCTCCGCGATCGAGGCGGTGTACGGGCCGTTCGCGACGACCGACGCGGGCCGCGCCCGGCTGACCGGCACGGATGTCTGCCAACCGGCACTGGGCCTTCTTGGGTTGTCAGTGGCGGACCTGGTCCGGCGCTGCGGGGTGCGGCCGGCGCTGGCGCTCGGACACAGCGTGGGGGAGTTCCCGGCCGCCGCGGTCGCCGGCGTGCTGGCCGCCGAGGAGGCGATCGGGCTGCTCGCCTCCCGGGGCCGCCGGATGCGGGCCGCCGAGGCCGGGGCCCGCGGCGGGATGCTGGCGGTCCGGGCCGGTGCCGAGCGGGTCGAGGAGCTGCTGCGCGGCGTCGACGGCGCCTGGTCGAGCTGCTTCAACCACCCCGACCAGACCGTGGTCAGCGGCACCGAGGAGGGGCTCGCCGAGACCGCGCGGCGCTGCGCCGCGGCCGGCGTCGGCGCCAAGCGGCTGGAGGTCTCCAACGCCTTCCACTCGCCGCTGCTCGCCGACACCCGGGAGGGGATCACCGAGGACCTCGCCGGCACCGGGCTCGCGGCGCCGGAACTGGCCTTCGTCTCCTCGGTGAGCGGCGCGGAGTGCGCCGACCCCGAGCGGATCCGCGCGCTGTGGGCGGAGCACGCGCTGGCCCCGGTGCGGTTCGCCGCCGCCGCGCAGGCCGCGCACCGGGCGGACGCCCGGATCTTCGTCCAACTCGCTGGCGGGCGCGGGCTGCTGTCCGCGGTCCGGGCCAACCTGCGGGAGCAGGAGGGGGTGCACTACGTCGCCCTGTCCGGCGACTCGCCCGACGACACCCGCACCTTCCTCGCCGGACTCGGCCAGCTGGCCGTGCTCGGGGTCCCGGTGGACCCGACGCCGCTGTTCGAGCGGGCGCCCCGGCTGCTGTCGCTGCCGCCGTCCCCGCTGCGCACCCGCCGCTACTGGGTCGCGGCGCAGGAGCCGAGCGAGCGGTTCGCCACCCGCGCGGCGCACGGCGGCGCGGCCCCGGCCGTGCCGGGCGCCGCACCGGACGCGGTGCCGAACGCCGCGCCGAACACCGCCGCGGCCGCCGTGCCGAACGCCGGGCAGCCCGTGCCGCTGTCCCAACCTCCCGTGAAGGAGAGCTTCGTGAACGAGGTCGTGTCCCTGATGCGCGAGCAGCTCGCGACCCTGCGCAGCCTCGGCGCCGCCGAGGAGGTCGGGCCGGCGCCGGTGCCGCCGGTGGAGGCGGTGCTGGTGGCCGCGCCCGCCCCGCAGCGGACCGTGCTGCCGGTGCTGCCCGGACCGGCGGCCGGGGCCGAGCGGCTCGCGGTGCGCGGCACGGTGCTGCAGCACATCTCCCGGATCAGCGCCTTCCCCGTCGACCAGCTGCACGAGGACAACCTGGTGGTCCAGGAGCTCGGCTTCGACTCGCTGATGCTGACCGAGCTGATGGCCTCGGTGCAGCGGACCTGGCCGCAGCTGACCGGCAGGCTGGCCGGCGGCGCCATCGCGCCCCGCCCGACCGTCCGGGAGGTGGTCGACGCGCTGACCGGGCTGCTGGGGATCGAGGCCGCGCCCGCCGCGGTGCCCGCGGTCGTCGAGCCCGCGCCGGTCGCGGTGTCGGTCGGCGTCGAGCCCGCGCCGGCCGTGCTGGTGGTGCCGCAGGACCGGATCGAGGACTTCCCCGAGGCGAAGGCGCTGGAGGCGCAGCTGGGCGAACCCGGCGCGCGCAACCCGTACTTCCTGCTGCACGAGGGCACCGCGACCGACCGCACCCGGGTCGAGGGCCGCGAGCTGGTCTGCTTCTCCAGCTACAACTACCTCGGCCTGTCCGGCCACCCGGCGATCAAGCAGGCGGTCACCGAGGCGCTGGACAGCTACGGCAGCTCGGTCTCGGCCAGCCGGTTCCTGTCCGGCGACCGGCCGCTGCACCGCGAGCTGGAGGCCGAACTCTCCGTGCTGCTCGGCACCGAGGACGCGATCGTGATGGTCAGCGGCCACGCCACCAACGTCTCGGTGATCGGTCACCTGCTCGGCCCCGGCGACCTGGTGGTGCACGACGAGCTGGCGCACGACAGCATCCTGCAGGGCTGCAAGCTCTCCGGCGCCCGGCGGCTCCCGTTCCCGCACAACGACATGGCGGCGCTGGACGCGCTGCTCACCAGGGCCCGGTCGCAGTACCGCCGCACCATGATCGTGGTGGAGGGCGTCTACAGCATGGACGGCGACCTGGTCGACCTGCCGAAGCTGATCGAGGTCAAGGAGAAGCACGGCGCGATCGTGCTGGTGGACGAGGCGCACAGCATCGGCACCGTCGGCAAGGGCGGCGGCGGGGTCGGCGAGTACTTCGGCGTGGACCGCTCGAAGATCGACCTGTGGTCCGGCACCCTCTCCAAGTCGCTCTCCAGCTGCGGCGGTTACGTCGGCGGCTCGGCGGCCGTGGTGCGCTACCTCAAGTACAGCGTGCCCGGCTTCGTCTACAGCGTCGGCATGACGCCGCCGAACACGGCGGCCGCGCTCGCCGCGATCCGCGCCATGCGCGACGAGCCGGAGCGGCTGGAGCGACTGCGCGGCAACGCCGAGCTGTTCCTCGCCGAGGCCCGCGCGGCCGGTCTGGACACCGGCCCGAGCGCCGACTCGCCCGTGGTGCCGTGCGTGGTCGGCGACTCCGAGATCACCCTCAAGCTGGCCGAGGTGCTCTTCGACCGGGGCATCAGCGTCAACCCGATCATGTACCCCGCGGTGCCGGAGTCCGAGGCCCGGCTGCGGTTCTTCGTCACCTCCGAGCACACCGCCGAGCAGATCCGCGGCACGGTCGCGGCCGTGGCCGAGGAGCTGGGGCGGCTGCGCGCCGCCGCCAACGGCTGACGATCCGCGCCCCGCCGACGCCCCGTCACCCACACCCGATCGATCAGGAGCTGGTTCCCTTGTCCCCAACGCCCGTGCCACCGGTCGCCGCCGCGGCGCCCCCCGGCCCGGCGGAGCCCGTCCGCCGCCTCCCGGCCGCGCTGCGCAGACCGCGCTGGGTGCTCTGGATCAGCGTGGTGTTCCTGGTGCTGACCGGGGTGCTGTCCGGCGGGGCGTCCGCGGCGATGAAGAACGGCGGGTTCGACGACCCGGCCTCCGACTCGGCGCAGGCGGCCAAGCTGCTGGCCGCCGAGTTCCCTTCCGGCCAGGCCAACCTGGTGCTGCTGGTGCAGGACCAGGGCGGCCGGGTGGACGACCCGCAGGTGGCCGAGACCGGCAAGCACCTGCTGGCCGTGCTGACCGCGGAGCCCGGCGTGCACGTGGTGGCGAGCTACTTCGACGGCGGCGACGCCGCGTTGCGCTCGACGGACGGGCACAGCGCGCTGACCACGGTGCGGGTCGGCGGCGACGAGGACGCGGTGGCCCGGACCACCACCCGGCTGCACGACGAACTGGTGCAGCGGGCCGGCCCGGTGACCGTCCGGTTCGGCGGCGTGGCGCAGGTGAACAACGACCTGACCCAGCAGACCGGCAACGACCTGGCGCTGTCCGAGGCGGTCGCGCTGCCGCTCACACTGATCCTGCTGTTCTTCGTCTTCCGCGGCGTGGTGGCCGCGCTGCTGCCGCTGTTCGTCGGGATGCTCTCGGTCTCCGGCTCGCTGGCGGTGCTCCACGGGATCGGCGAGGTCACCCCGGTCTCGGTCTTCGCGGTCAACCTGACCGCGGCCCTGGGGCTGGGCCTGGCCGTCGACTACAGCCTGCTGATCGTCTCCCGCTACCGGGAGGAGCGCGAGCGCGGCCTGCCCGGTCCGCAGGCCCTGGCGGTCACCCTGCGCACCGCCGGGCGGACCGTGGTGTTCAGCGGCGCGATCGTCGCGGCGGTGCTCAGCACGCTGCTGGTGTTCAAGCAGTACTTCCTCAGCTCCTTCGCCTACGCCGGCGTCGCGGTGGTGGTGATCACCGTGCTCTGCGCGCTGCTCCCGCTGCCCGCCGCGCTGCTGCTGGTCGGCGACCGGATCGACAGCTGGGCGTTCGGCAAGCGCGGCCGGCGCGAGACCGGCGCGCAGGGCGGGCCGACGCCGCCCGGGGACCGGCTCTGGGGCCGGATCGCCGGAGCCGTGATGCACCGCCCGGTGGTGGCCGGGGCCCTGGTGGTCGCGCTGCTGGTGGCCCTCGCCTGGCCGCTGACCGACGCGCAGTTCGGCGTGCCGGACGAGCGGGCGCTGCCCAAGGGCTCGGAGAGCCGGGTGGTGGCCGACGCGGTGCGCGGCCAGTTCCCGGGCGACGACGAGGGCGCGCTCACCCTGATCAGCCAGGACTGGCCGACCGGCGCCGACCTGTCGGACTACGCGGCGCGGCTGTCCGCCGTCCCGCACATCACCGCGGTGACCAGTGCGGCCGGGCGGTTCGAGCAGGGCCGGCCGGTGGGCGACCCGGGCCCGCTGCCCGGCTTCGGCGCCGGCCCGGCGACCCTGCTGCTGGTCGACGACGACGTGGTGCCCTACTCCGCGGACGGCGAGCAACTGGTCCGCGCCGTCCGGGCGGTCGCCGTCCCCGGCGGCCACCGGGTGCTGGTCGGCGGCCCGTCCGCCCAGTTCCTCGACGTCACCGCCTCGATCGGCGACCGGCTGCCGCTCGGCATCGGCCTGGCCACGCTGCTCACCCTGGTGCTGCTGGCCGTCGCGACCGGCAGCGTGCTGCTGCCGGTCAAGGCGGTGCTGTTCAACGCGCTGGGCCTGGGCGCGGTCCTGGGCGCGGTCGTCTGGGTCTTCCAGCACGGCCACCTGGCCGACCTGTTCGGCGTCACCCCGGCACCGATCGCGGTGACCATCCCGGTGCTGCTGCTCTGCATCGCCTACGCGCTCTCGATGGACTACGAGATGTTCGTGCTGTCCCGGATCAAGGAGCGCTGGACCGCCACCGGCGACCCGGTCGCCTCGGTGCGGGACGGACTCGGCGGCAGCGGGCCGATCATCACCGCGGCCGCGGCGATCCTGGCGGTCTCCTTCTTCTCGACGGCGATCTCCGGGGTGTCGCTGGCGAAGCTCTTCGGCCTCGGCACCGGCCTGGCGGTGATCCTCGACGCGGTGGTCATCCGCGGCGTGCTGGTGCCGGCCTTCCTCAAGCTGTTCGGGTCCGCCGCCTGGTGGGCGCCGGGACCGATGAAGCGCCTGACCGACCGGATATCCGGTGCGGTCGGCGAGCACTGACGCGGGTTCAGTTCAGAACGACGACGACGGAGGAGAGATGGTGGGAGTTCCCCAGGCGACCCTGGTCACCGGAACCGGCGTGCGGACGGCCGACGAGCTGGCCCGGGAGGCACTGAGACTCGCGGCCGAACTGCGGCGCACCGGCGTGAGAAGCGGCGAACGGGTGCTGCTGAAGGCCGACAACTCGCCCTCGATGGTGATCGCGCTGCTCGCCCTGATGCACCTGGACGTGTCCATCGTGCTGCTGGACGACCGGCAGACCGGTCGGGAGTGCGCACGGGTGGCCCGGCTGACCCGGGCGCCGTGGGCGGTCTCGCAGCGGGCCGAGGAGATCGCCGACCAGGTGCGGACCGTCCCGTTCGACGTCGCCGCCGGGCCGTCGGACGCGCCGGTCGACGAGGCACTTGACTTCGCCGCCTGGGAGCGGCGCGAGGACGCGCTGATCACCTGGTCGTCCGGCTCGACCGGGCTGCCGAAGGGCATCGTCCGCTCCGGGCGGGCGCTGCTCGACGACCTGTCCCGCTCCCGGGAGCGGATGGGCTACCAGGCCGACGACGTGCTGCTGCCGCTGGTGCCGTTCTCGCACTTCTACGGCCTGACCCTGGTGCTGATGTGGTGGCAGCTCGGCTGCACGCTGATCGTCACCCCGACCAACCGGCTCGACCAGGCGCTGAAGATCGGCTCGGAGGCCGGCGCGACGATCGTCGACGCCACCCCCTCCACCCTGCACAGCATCCTGAACCTGACCGAGCGCCGCCCGCAGCTGCTGGTCGAGCTGGTCACGGTGCGGATGTGGTGCGTCGGCGGTGCGCCGATGAGCAGCACGGTGGCCGCCCGGTTCGCCGCCACCTTCGGGCTGCCGGTGCTGGACGGCTACGGCAGCAACGAGGCCGGCAACGTCGCACTGGCCAGCCTGGACAACCCCGACGGCTGCGGCCGCCCGCTGGACGGCGTCGAGGTCACCATCGTCGACGCGGACGGCAGCCCCGTCACGGTCGGCTCCACCGGCGAGATCATCGTGCGCAGCCCCGCCATGATGGTCGGCTACCTGGCCGAGGACGGCAGCGTGGCACCGCTGGAGTCGCCGGAGTACCACACCCAGGACCTCGGGTACTGGGACACCAAGGGCAACCTGTACGTGGTCGGCCGCAAGTACGCCGTGCACCGGCTGGGCCACACCCTCTACCCGGAGTCGATCGAGCGCCGGGCCGAGGCCTGCGGCCGCCCGGTGAAGATCGTCGCGCTGGACGACGAGCGGCGCGGCTGCCAGCTGGTCTTCGTGGTGGCGGACCCCGACCGCGCCACCGCGCAGCTGTGGCGGCGCGAGATCGACGCCCTGCTGCCCTCCTACGAGCAGCCCAACAAGGTGCTGGTGGTCGACCAGTTCCCGCTGAACGCCAACGGCAAGCCGGACATGGCCGAGCTGCGCCGCCAGGCCCGCGACGCGCTCGGCGACAAGGCGGCCCGCGCGGTGGTGCCGGTCTCCAGCCTGGCCGCCGCCGACGTGCCGCTGCCCGACCGGCTGCGCGCCTTCGAGGACCTGGTCGCCTTCCTGCGCGAGCAGCCGGAGGCGGTGGCCGAGATCCTCACCGAGATCTCGGTCCGCAAGGCGGTCAACGAGGAGATCGAGGCCTCGATCACCACCCTGGAGGGCGCGGTCGACGAGATCCGGCGCTACCGGCCCAAGCGGGTCGCCCGGCTGGCCGGCTTCATGTCCTCCAACGTGCTGCTCTACTCCTACGTGCTGCACGCGGTGGTGCCCTCGCTCTTCGTCGAGCGGATCGCGCTGCGCCCCTCCCGCCAGGTGGCCGCGCAGTCGCACCGGCTGCACCAGCTGCTCGCCCCGGTGCACGGCCTGCCGATCGAGATGTCGGCGCTGAACCAGCGCCAGTTCGTCGACGGCCCGGCCGCCGAGGCCAACGTGGTGGTGTTCACCGGCGCCTACACCAACGCCGAGGAGCTGCGCGGCAAGCTCCGCCGGGACCAGCTGATGCTCTTCTTCGGCCAGGGCATCAACCCGTTCGTGGTCGGCCCGGAGGCCGACGGCGACCGGGCGATCGACGACGCGATCCGGATCCGGCTGCTCAACTCCGGCCAGGACTGCTTCGGTCCGGACGTGTTCTTCGTCCACTCCTCGATGCAGGAACGGTTCATCGGCGGCCTGATCAAGCGGCTGGCCGAGCAGCGAGAGGGGGACTACGGCGACCCGGACGCCGACTACGGCGCGGTCTACTACGACTCCGCGATCCGCTCCACCACCGAGTTCGTGCTGCGCAACCGCGCGTACGTGGTGCACGGCGGCGACGTCGACTTCCGCACCGGCCTGGTCCGCCCGATGGTGTTCGTCCGCGACATCGAGGACCAGCTGGACATCAGCGAGTTCTTCTCGCCGCTGTTCAACGTCGTGGTCTACGACGACCCGCAGCGGATGGAGAGCGTGCTGTTCTCGCCGTACTTCGCCGAGCGCTCGATGGGCGCGATGGTCTACGGGACCGAGGACGCGCTGGCCGAGAAGCTGCGCGACCGGCACACCGTGGCCGTCAACCGCACGCTGCTGGACGTCGACAACGGCAACAGCCCGTTCGGCGGCCGCGGCGTGATGGCCAACTACGCCGCCTACAACGGCAAGCGCACCGCCGAGCCGCTGCTGGTGTCCAAGACCGTCGCCCAGTACGGAATCGGAGTCTGACCGTGGAGACCACCTACCCCAGCCCCTGGCACGCCGTGGTGGACGCCCTGGTGCACCGTCAGGTCGAGGTCGTGTTCGGCCTGCCCGGCGACGACCTCGGCGCGCTGCACGCGCTGGAGGGCGCGCCGGTGCGGATGCTGCTCTGCCGCGACCAGCGCAGCGCGCTGTTCCTGGCCACCGGCTACGCGCTGCAGGCCGGGCGCCCCGGCGTCTGCGTGATCGGCAAGGGCCCGGCCGTGGCCAACGCCGTCACCGGCCTGCTGGAGGCGCACACGGCGGGGGTCCCGCTGGTGGTGCTGGCGGGCGGCACCGCGGCCAACCGCCGCGACTCCGGCGCCTTCCAGGAGCTCGACCAGCTGTCGCTGGTGCGTCCGCTGGTCAAGTGGGCGGCCCGGGTCGACCACCCCGACCGGCTGGTGCCGGTGCTGGACAAGGCGTTCCTGCTGGCCGCCACCGGCGCGCCCGGCCCGGTCTACGTCGAGCTGCCGGACGACCTGCTGGACCTGGCCGTGGTCCGCAGCCGGCCGTGGGCCGAGGCCCCCGAGCCGGCGGTGGGCGTGGCGGAGCACACCAGCTCGCGGGCGCTGGAGCTGATCGGGGGCGCCCGGCGGCCGGTGATCCTGGTCGGCGGCGGGATGCGCGGCCGGGACGCCGGTCGGCGGATCGAGGCGCTGGCCGACCGGATCGGCGCGGCGGTGTTCGCCACTGCCTCCGGGCGCGGCGTGGTCGACGAGCGGCACCCGGCCTTCGGCGGGCTGTCCGGCCTCTACTCGCCGGCCGAGCTGGCCCCGGTCTGGGAGGGCGCCGACCTGCTGATCACGCTGGGCAGCCGGCTGGAGGAGACCGCGACCTACCACGCCTTCGTCGGCGCCGGCGTGCCGGTGCTGCAGGTAAACATCGACGCGGCCGGCGTCTCCACCGAGTACCCGGGCCCGATCGTGCTCGGCGAGGGCGCGGCCGTGGTGGCGCACTGGCTGCGGGCGCTCGGCCCGCGCCCGGAGGACGCCGACTCCGAGTGGCCGGCCACCGTCTTCGAGTGCCGCACCGCCGCGCACGACGCGGTGGACGCCCGGCTCGCCGAGATGGCCGCCTCCGACGCCGTGCACGTGGCCGAGGTGCTGGTCGCCCTGGACCGGGTCGCGCCGGCGGACCGGATCCTGGTCCAGGAGAACGGCCTGCAGGACATGTGGTCCTACTTCTTCCCGCACTGGACCTGCGGCGCCGAGGCCGGCTCGGTGGTCCCGTCGGAGCAGACCACGCTCGGCTTCGGCACCGCCGCCGCCGGTGGCGTCAAGCTCGCCGCCCCGGACCGGCCGGTGATCGCCTTCGTCGGCGACGGCGCCTTCGCCATGGTCGCCAACGAGGTGGCGACGCTGGCCGAGGAGGGCGTCGGCGTCACCTACGTGGTGCTGCGCAACGAGGGCTACGGCTGGCTGCAGTGCCAGCTGGACCAGCACGGCACCGAGGCCAGCCGGTTCCGGTTCCTGCAGGAGGCGGGCCGCGGCGGGGAGGCGGGCCGGGCGCTGCTGGTCCACCCCGCGGTGTGGCACGCGGTGGTGCGGGACAAGGCCACGCTGGTCGACCTGCTCGGCGAGGCGCTGCTGCACAGCGCCAAGGGGCAGGTCGCGGTCCTGGAGGTCCCGGTCACCATCGCCGACGCCCCGCCCGGCATCACCGAGCTCGACGGCGACTTCCCCGGCGCCGCCCACGAAGCCAAGACCCCCGACCCCTCGGCAGCCACCGCTGCCACCGAGCACTGAAGAACGGAGTCCTACCTGATGAGCAGTGAGTACGCGCCGCGGCGCCGGGTGGTCATCACCGGAACCGGGGTGATCTCGCCGATCGGCCTGAGCACCGCCACCTTCTGGGAGTCGCTGCTGGCCGGCCGCAGCGGCATCCGCCGGATCGAGAACTTCGAGGTGTCCGACCTGCCGACGCAGATCGCGGCCCAGGTCCGGGACTTCGACCCGGAGCAGTTCATGCCGCGCAAGGTGTGGCGGCGGATCGACCCGTTCGCGCAGTACGCGATGGCGGCGGCGGTCGAGGCGGTGGAGGCCGCGAAGATCGAGTTCGACGAGGAGCTGGCCCCCCGGGTCGGCGTGCAGATCGGCTCCGGGTACGGCGCCAGCACCGTGCAGCAGCAGGTGACCCTGGGCCTGGAGGCGAAGGGCGCCCGCAGCATCGGCCCGTTCACCTCGGCGGCCTCGGCGATCGACAACGCGGCCGGCGAGGTGGCCATCCGGTTCGGCGCCAAGGGCCCGTCCGGCGCGATCAGCACCGCCTGCGCCAGCGGCACCTCGGCGATCGGCGAGGCGATGCGCTGGATCCAGTACGGCGCCTGCGACGTGGTGCTGGCCGGCGGCTCCGACGACTCGGTGACCCGCTCCGACATCGCCTCGGCCTGCTCGGCCCGGGCGCTGTCGCGCCGCAACGACGACCCCGAGCACGCCTGCCGCCCCTTCGACAAGGAGCGCGACGGCTTCATCATGGCCGCCGGCGCCGGCGTGCTGGTGCTGGAGGAGGCCGAGCGGGCGATGCGGCGCGGCGCGCCGATCCTGGCCGAGCTGGTCGGCTACGGCGCCAGCACCGACGCCTACCACCCGACCGCCCCGCACCCGGAGGGCGCCGGCGCCCAGCAGGCGCTGCGCGCCGCGCTGGCCGACGCCCGGATCGACCCGTCCGAGGTCGACTACATCAACGCGCACGGCACCAGCACCAAGCTGAACGACCGGATCGAGACCCTGGCGATCCGCCAGGTCTTCGGCGACCACGCCACCCGGGTGCCGATCAGCTCCACCAAGTCGATGACCGGTCACATGATCGGCGCGGCCGGCGCGGTGGAGGCCATCGCGGCCGTGCACGCGATCCGCGACGGCGTGGTGCCGCCGACCGTCAACTGCTTCGACCCGGAGGACACCGAGGTCAACTACGTGCCCCACACCGCGCAGGAGCACAAGGTCGACATCGCGATGAGCAACTCCTTCGGGTTCGCCGGCCACAACGCCGTGGCCGTCGTCCGGGCCTGGAAGCCCTGACCCGGACCCCGCCGACCGACCCGCCCGCACCACCGCACCACCGCATCCACCAGCGAAAGGAACACGCACATGAACGAGGAAGAGATCCGCGAGGGCCTGGCCGCCATCCTGCAGGAGGTGGCCGGCACCGACCCGGCCGAGGTCGAGATGGACAAGTCGTTCGTCAACGACCTGGACGTCGACTCGCTGCTGCTGGTCGAGGTCGTCGTCGCCGCCGAGGAGCGCTTCGCGATCAGCATCGCCGAGGACGAGCTGAAGGAGGGCAGCACCGTCGGTGACCTGGTGCGCGCCATCGGGGGCGTGCTCGCCGCCGCGTGACCGCGCCGGGGGGGGGGGGCCCGCCCCCGCCGGCCCCCCCCCCCCCCCCCCCCCCCCCCCCCCCCCCCCCCCCCCCCCCCAACAGGGGGGAGTAGACGCCCCCCACCAAAACAACCGCCCC
>NZ_JBHYKG010000157.1:0-19801 GCF_042741245.1 Kitasatospora sp. NPDC058965 | reverse complement strand
CAGCGGGCCCGTGGCCCCGGCCCCGGCGGCCGCGGGCGGCGTCAGCCGTGCGAGAAGTGGATCTTCGGCAGCACCCGGTCCAGCCACCGCGGCGTGTGCCAGGCGGCCGGGCCGGTCAGCCGCAGCAGGACCGGCAGCAGGACGAGTCGGACCAGGGCCGCGTCCAGCAGCACGGCGACGCCCAGCACGACGCCCATCTCCTTCGGCGGCAGCGGGCCGGAGAGCGCGAAGGTGAAGAACACCGCGACCATGACCCCGGCCGCCGCGAAGATCACCCGGCCGGAGTGGGCGAGCGCGCCGACCATCGCCTCCTTCGGGTCCCCGGTGCGCTCGTAGTGCTCCTTGGCGGAGGCGAGCAGGAAGACGGTGTAGTCCATCGCGATCGCGAAGATCATCGCGAAGAAGAACACCGGTGCCCAACCGTCCAGGAAGCCCTGCGGCTTGAAGCCGAGCAGGCCGGCGCCGTGGCCGTCCTGGAAGACCAGGCGGGCGACGCCGAAGGCGGCTCCGGTGGACAGCAGGCTGGCGACGGTGCCCAGCGCCGAGATCAGCGGTGCCCGCAGGGCGACCAGCAGCAGCACGAAGCCGAGCGCCATCACCACGCCGATGACCAGCGGGGTCCTCTCGGTCAGCAGGTGCTGCAGGTCGAGGTTCTCCACGGCCGCGCCGCCCACCAGGGTGTCGTGCGGGAGTTCGGCCCGCAGCGCGTGCACGGTGGAGCCGAGCTGCGGGCTGGACGGGTCGACGGTGGGGACGGCCTGGATCATCGACCAGCCGGAGCCGTCGGCGGCCGGCTGGGCGGGCATGACGCCGGCGATGCCGGGGGTGTGGGCGAGCTGCGCGCCGACCGAGGCGGCCTGCCCGCTGGGGGTGATCACCTGCAGGGTGCCCGGGGCGCCGGGGCCGAAGGCCTGCTGGACGGCGGTGTAGCCGGCCCGGGCGCTGTCGTGGGCGGGGACGACGGTGATGGAGGGCATCGCGGTGCGCAGCCCGACCACCGGGGCCGCCAGGGCGACCAGCGCGGCGAGCGCGAGCGCGCCGTAGCGCAGCGGGTGCTTCCACAGGCGCTCGCCCCAGGCGGCGAACCGCGGGGACCGGTGCTCGCCGGTCTTCGCCCAGGGCAGGGCGAGGGCGTCGACCCGGTGGCCCAGCTTGCCCAGGACGGCGGGCAGCAGGGTCAGGGTGGCGGCCAGCACGAAGAGCACGGCCAGCATGATGCCGCCGGCCATGGACCGGAACGCGGGGGACGGGACCAGCATCACCGCGGACAGGCTGACCAGCACGGTCGCGCCGGAGAGCAGGACCGCCTTGCCCGCGGTGTCCATGGTCTCGGCCACCGCCTCGGCGGTGCTGCGCGCGCGGCCCGACCGCGCACTGCGGAAACGGACCACCAGGAAGAGCGCGTAGTCGATGCCGAGCGCGAGGGCGAACATCATGGCGAAGTTCATCGCCCAGATCGAGACCGGGAAGAGGTGGCTGATCAGCACCAGCGAACCGGCCGAGGCGGCCAGGCCGGCCATGGTCAGCAGCAGCGGCAGTCCGGCGGCGACCAGCGAGCCGAAGGCCAGCACCAGGATCGCCAGGGTGACCGGCCAGGACATGACCTCGGACTTCATCATGGCGTCGTGGTTGGCGGTGTTGAAGTCGCTCCACAGCACCGAGGCCCCGGTGGCGTGCACCTGGATGCCGTTGCCGGAGAGCGCGGCCAGCGGGCCCTTGAGGTCGTCGGCAGCGCGCACCATGTCGTCGGGGGAGGCCTTGGCCCCGGCCAGCAGGACCGCGGTGCGGCCGTCCTGGCTGATGGTCGCACCGGGCTGCGGCGGGACGACGGTGGAGACCCGCGGGTCGGCGGCGGCCAGCGCGCCGGCCCTGCCGATCACCTGCTGCACGGCGGGGTCCGTGACCGGCCGGTCGGCGGCCACCACGATCTGCAGCGCCGAGGAGGCGTTGCCCGCGAAGTGCTGCTGGGCGAGCTGGCGGACCTTCACCGAGTCCGAGCCGTTGGCCTGCCAGCCCGCGCCGGACAGCGCACTGGTGACCTGCGGAGCCAGCGCACCGAGCGCGGCCACCACGACCAGCCAGGCGACCAGCACCCCCTTGAAGTGCCGCACCGACCACGCCCCGAGCCGCCCGAGCGGCCCCGGACGACCGGGCGGTTCCTGACGGTGCGCGGTCGCCGACCGGGCGACGGCGGTGTCCGGGTGGTTCACGTGGTGCTCCGTTCCTGGTGTGCCCCCACCCATGCGAAGGATACGGGTGGGGGTATATGCCGAGCCGACGAAAAGGCCCGCCGAGGGCGAGCCGGTTCGATCCTCCACCAGAGTACCCCCGGGGGTATTTTTCTGTCGGCCGACCCTCCTGCCCGCCGGGGGGTCCCGCCGCCTGCTCCGAATCTCGCGATCTCCTCGCGGGCCGGTCGGAGCGGCTAATCTGTCTGCCGTTGAGGCGTCCGAGGAGCCTGGGGGAGAGCTGTGTACGACGAGGTGCTCTTGGCGATCAACGGTGACAAGGCGGCGCCGGTCGACCGGGTGGGCCTGCCGGATCTCGAGCTGCAGGAGCGCGCGCACCTGCAGGAATGGCTCCTTGCCAACCCGGAGATCCTGGGGCCGGGCGTCGAGATCATCACCAGTGAGTACGACCGCTGGCAGACCGCGTCCGGCGACCCGGTGCTCGACCGCCTCGATCTGCTCGCGCTCTCGCCCGACGGCCACCTCATCGTGGCCGAGCTGAAGCGCGGGGCCGCCCCGCACAGCATCCACATGCAAGCCATCAACTACGCCGCGATGGTGAGCCGTCTGACGCCCGAGGACATCGCGGAGCTCTACGCGGCCACACTGCGGCGGCGCGGCCAGGAGATGGAGACCGAGTCGGCGCTCACGCGGCTGACGAGCGAGTTCCTGCTCTCCTCCGAGACCATCCGCCGGCCGAGGATCGCCCTGGTCGCCTCCGACTTTCCGCCGTCGGTGACGGCCTCGGTGGTCTGGCTGAACGAGCAGCAGGTCGACATCTCACTGATCCGATTCCGCCCCTACCAGCTGCCCGACGGACAACTGGTCGTGTCCTTCAGCAAGATCTTCCCCGTGCCCGACGTGGAGGAGTTCACCGTGGGAAGGCGCGTCGAAGTACCCGCGAGTGTGAGTGAACCCGGTGCTCCGTGGGACGAGGAGTCGCTGCGACGACTCGCCGAGCGCGGGAACCCGGCGACCCTCTCGATACTGGACCTCTGCTCCGCCGAGGATCCCGGACGCGTGGGCGTCAGCCAGATCTCCCAGCACGCCGGCATCACGGTCGGCGCCGTTCGGGGGCGGCTCGCAGGTCTGACGATGAGACTGAACAACCCGAAGAACGGTTTCGCGCAGAACGAATGGCCGGTCTGGGTGGAGTGGCTGCCGGGTGGAGTGGCCAGTTACCAGATGGATCCGGCGATCGCCGAGATCTGGCGGGCCGTCCGGCAGCAGGCGCAGGCTCCTGGCGAGGAGCAGGACTGACCGGCCGGCCCGACGTCCGATCCTGCTGGGAGGCCGGGGCGCGGCAGTCGTCGGCCGGTCAGGCGTCCGTCCCGTCACCCCGTGAGGCGCGGAAGGCCTGGTAGGCGGCCAGTGCGGTGGGGAGGGTGGGGAACATCCGTTCGGGGCCGACCGACTCCGTCAGGCCGTAGGTGTCCAGTTGGTCGCGCAGGTCCTGCTTGACGCGGGCCATGGCGAAGACGATGCCGCGTTCGGTCAGGTCGCGGCGCAGCGCGTCGACCGAGTCCAGGGCGGTGATGTCGACCTGCACGTTGGCCTCGGCGTTGAGGACGAACCAGGAGACCGGGACCGGCTCGTCGGCGACGGCGGCCAGGGCCCGGTGGCGGAAGTCCTCGGCATTGGCGAAGAAGAGCGGCGAGTCGTAGCGGTACACCAGCAGCCCGGGGATCGTGCGGGCGTCGGGATAGTCGTCCACGTCGTGCATGCCCGCCAGGCCGGGCACCAGCCCCTGCACCGCGTCGTGCGGCCGGGCCACCCGGCTCAGCAGCTCGGCCACCGACAGCCCGACGGCCACCAGTACGCCGCGCAGCACGTCCAGCGCGAGGACCCCGACCAGGCAGCCGAGCGCCAGCAGCAGTTCGCGGCGGCGGAAGGCAGCCAGCCGGCGCAGCCCGGCCAGGTCGATCATGCGGACGGCGGCGTAGACCACGACGGCACCGAGGACCGCGTTCGGCAGGTCCCGCAACAACGGACCGAGGAACAGCAGGACCCCGAGGACGCACCCGCCGGCGACGAGCCCGTACACCTGGGTGCTGCCGCCACCGGACCGGGCGAGCACGGTGCGGCTGGCGCTGCTGCTCAGCGGGAAACCGGACAGGAAGCCGGAGCCGAGGTTCGCCGCCCCGAGGGCGAGCAGCTCCTGGTCGGCGTCGAGGTGCTCCACGCTCTCGTCGGAGGCGAAGGCGCGCCCGGTGAGGATCATGTCGGTGTACCCGACCAGCAGGACCCCGGCGGCGGGCAGCACCAAGGCGTGCAGCTCGCCCAGGTGCGGCCAGGAGAGGTCCGGCAGCCCGCTGGGGATCGCGCCGATCGTCTGGATGCCGTGCTGGTCCAGGTCGAACAGGGCCGCGACCGCCGTCCCCAGCACGACGGCCACCAGCGGACCCGGCAGCCGGGGGACGTAGCGGGCCGCGGCGAACAGGAAGAGCAGCGCGGCGGCGCTCAACACGGTGGTGGCCACGCTCAGCTCGGACAGGTGCCGGGCGAACGACCAGAGCTGCGGGAAGAAGCCCTCGCCGGACACCGGCACGCCGGTGACCTTCGTCAGCTGATCGACCATCATGGTCAGCGCCACCCCGGTCAGGTAGCCGATCAGCACCGGCTTCGAGAGCAGGTCGGCGACGAACCCGAGCCGCGCCGCCCAGGCCAGCACGCACAGCACGCCGACCACGACGGCGAGCGTCGCGGCGAGCACGGCGTACCGGCCGGCGTCCCCGCCCGCGAGCGGTGCCACCACGGTGGCGGTCATCAGCGCGGTGGTGGACTCGGGGCCGACCGACAGCAGCCGGGACGAACCCAGGAGCGCGTACGCCCCGATGGCCGGCAGGATCGCCCACAGGCCCGCGACCGGCGGCAGGCCCGCGACACCGGCGTACGCCATCACCTGCGGAACCAGGTAGGCCGCGACCGTCACGCCCGCCGCCGCGTCGCCGCGCAGCCAGGCCCGCCGGTAGTGCCTGAGCACGGCCAGCCCCGGGAGCGCGGGCACGAAGCGCTGCCGGAGCAGGTTGCCGTCGTCGTGACCCGCCATGGATCTCCTTCCGCGAAGCCTCGGCACGCCGCTGGACGGCGGGACCGGGTGCCTGCCGCGCACCCGGTCCTGACGCCGGTTCACATCTGATCACGTGCTCGCTCCGTCGGGCGGGTGTCGCCGCCGCGGGCGCATGTCGGGCCGCCGGCCGGGTGACGCGGCAGCCGGCCAGCGGCCCCGGGCGCGGGCGCAGTGGCGTCGGCCAACCCGGTGCGCCGCCAGGCTCAGACCAGGCCCGCCCCCCAGACCTTGGCCCGGGCCAGTTCGCCGGCCCGCAGCGGGCCCTCGGACTCCTCGACGACGAAGCCCTCGGGGTCGACCAGCACGTGGTACTCGTGCTGGTCGAGGCGGCGCGCGATGCCCTCGGCCGCGGCGCCGGCCAGCCGGCTGTCCGCGCGGGTGTCGAAGGCCGCGGCGTGGGTGCCGGGTTCGGTCTTCGGCAGCGCCTTGAACCAGTTCCGCAGCCCGGGACCCTCGGCCCCCGCCTCGGTCCGGTGGGCCGCCTTGCCCGCCCGGGCCTTCTTCGCCTCGCCGGACACGGCCGACCGGCGGCTCAGGCCCGAGGACATGCCGTGCATGTGGGTCGGCCCGCCGACCACCAGCAGGTCGGCGCCGCGGGTCACCTCCGGTCCCGCCCGTCCGACCGGCACGCAGGCCACGGTCGCGTCGGGCCGGGCCTCGCGGACACCCTCGGCGATCGCCTCGGCGACCTCGTGGGTGTTCCCGTACACGCTCTCGTACACGATCACGGTCTTCATGGCACCTCACCTCTCTCCCCAGCCTGGTCCGCGGACGGCCCGGCGGGGAGGGCCGATCGACCCTGTCGGGGCCGCCACCGGGGCAGTCGCCGCTCGCGCGGGGCCCGGGCGCCGGAGCCGTCGGGCACCGCGGACGGTCCGCCGCCGCTGAACCCCGTCATGACTGGGGGCCGGCCGGTACCGTTGTCCCGGGACCAGGGGCGGGGAGGTCAGCGTGCAGTCGTGTTCGGACGCTCCGGGGCGCCCCGGGGCCGGTCCGTCCGGGTGGGGCTAGTGGCCGACCTGCTGGTCACGGCGGCCGCGGCGGTGGGGACGTTCGCCGGGACCAACGTCGACGACCTCGCCGTCCTGGCCGTCCTGTTCGTGGCGAGCCGGGCCACCGGGAAGCCGACCCGGCGCGCCATCTGGCTCGGCCAGGCGGCCGGTTTCACGGTCCTGGTCCTGGCCTCGCTGGCGATCGCGCTCGGACTGGCGGTGGTGCCCGGCCACTGGGTCGGCCTGCTCGGCCTGCTGCCGCTCGCGCTGGGCGCCCGGGGCCTGGTCAGGGCCGTCCGGGGAGCCGGCCCGGACGGCCGCCCCGCCGCCGTCCCCGCCACCGGACCCGTCGCGCTGATGCTCCTCACCGTCACCAACGGCGCGGACAACCTGGCCGTCTACCCACCGGTCTTCCGCACCGTCGGCAGCGGGCAACTGCTGGTCACCGTCGCCGTGTTCGCGGCCGGGGTGGTGACCTGGTGCCTGCTGGGCTCCTGGCTCGGTTCGCACCGCGCGGTGGTCGGGGTCCTGGAGCGCCGCGGACCATGGATCGTCCCCGGCGTCTTCGTGCTGCTCGGCCTGGTCATCCTGCTCGGCTCCGGCGTACTCACCGCTTGACCGACGGAGCCGCTTGACGGACGGAGCCACCCGACCCGCGCAGCCACCTGACCCACGGACAACGACGGGCCGGCCGACCGGGCTGACCGACCGTCGGCTGAACCAGTTCTTAGGCATTCATCGGGCAGACTGCTGCCCGTCCGGCGCCCCGCCGGACCGAGTTCGACTGTGTGGCGCGGCCGACGGCCCGCGTCCGTGGTGCACGTGAGGACGCCCGGTGACCCTGACGACCGAAGCCCCGCAGCTGGATGACGTGGACACCGGAGGCCCGGAGGGGAACGCCCGGCTGACGGCCGCCACCGGGGCCGTGCTGGTACTGCTGCTCGCCGTCCAGGGCTGGACGATCCTGTCCATCACCCGCCTGGTCACCGTGCACGTCTTCGTCGGGCTGCTGCTGACCGCGCCGGTGTGCCTGAAGCTGGCGAGCACCGGCTACCGCTTCGTCCGCTACTACACCGGGGCCCCGGCCTACCGCCGCCAGGGGCCGCCGCCGCTGGTGAAGCGCCTGCTCGGGCCGGTGATGGTGGGCAGCACGCTCGCCGTCCTGGCCACCGGGCTGCTCCTGGCGCTGGGTGCCCGGCAGGCCGGGCCCGTTCCGGTCCTGCTGCTGCACAAGGTGGCGTTCCTGGGCTGGGTCGGCGCCACCTCGCTGCACGTCCTGCTGCACCTGCCCAGGCTGGCCGGGCTGTTGGGCGCCGAGCTGCTCCCCGGATCCGGTCGGCGCAGCGTGCCGGCCGTCGGGCGCGGCCGGCGCTGGGCGCTGCTGGCCCTGGTGCTGGCCGCCGGCACGGCGCTCGCCTTCGCGGGCGTCCACCTCGCGGCGGCCTGGCAGCGCGGCTGACCGCAGCGCTAGGAGTCGTCTTCAAAGCCGATCAAGTGATGAGAGATCATGTCGGGCATGGTGCGTCGTCATGAGCTGTCGGATGCCGAGTGGGCTGTGCTATCGCGGTTCCTGCCGAGTTCGGGAACCGCCGGCCGGCCCCGTTCGGACGACCGGGTGGTGCTGAACGGGATCGTGTGGAAGCTGCGGACCGGCTCGTCCTGGCGCGACGTCCCGGAGCGGTACGGCTCGTGGCAGACCCTGTACACACGTTTTCGCAGGTGGGCCCTGGACGGCACGTTCTCCCGCATGCTGCGGGCGATCCAGGCGGAGAAGGACGCCGGCGGGGACATCGACTGGCTGGTGTCGGTGGACTCCACGATCGTGCGGGCCCATCAGCACGCCACCGGCGGCAAAAGGGGGCACTCGATCGGGACGAAGCGGGTGATCACGCCCTCGGCCGATCCCGTGGCGGACTGAGCACCAAGGTCCACCTGGCCTGCGACGGCCGAGGCCGCCCGCTCGCCTTCGTCCTGACCGGCGGCAACACCAACGACTGCACCCGCCTCGAACACGTCATGCAGGCGATCAGCGTGCCGCGTATCGGGCCCGGCCGCCCACGGACCCGACCCGACCACGTGGTGGCCGACAAGGGCTACAGCTCCCGCAAGATCCGCACCTACCTGCGCAAACGCAAAATCAAGCACACGATCCCCGAGCGGATCGACCAGGCCAGCGGCCGCCTGAACCGGGGAAGCCGCGGCGGCCGGCCTCCCGGCTTCGACCGCCGGATCTACAAGCTCCGCAACGTCGTCGAGCGCTGCTTCAACCGGCTCAAGCAATGGCGCGGCCTGGCCACCCGCTACGACAAGACCCGCGAGTCCTACCAAGCAACCGTCACCATCGCCTCAATCATGCTCTGGATCTGACCCTTTGAAGACGACTCCTAGCGCTGCGGGTCGACCAGCCGGAGCGCCAGGACCGGGCAGGCCGCCACCGCGCGGCGCGCGTAACCCGTCAACTCCGGAGGCACGGTGTCCCGGTGGACGATCGGGTACCCCCACTCGTCGAGCGAGAGCAGTTCGGGCAGCAGCTCGGCGCAGGCCCCGTGGCCCTCGCAGGCGATCCGGTCGAGCGTCAGCCGCAGCTCCCGGCGTCGGGTGACGGGCACGGGACTCACCTCCAGTCCTTCGGGCCGGGGACGGTACCGCCCGGGACCTCGATGATCCGGGGCCGGTACGCGTAGGGGCAGGGCCCGAGGCTCAGGTGCCGCTCGACGTCGGCGGTGAAGGTGCGCAACGCCGTCGCGGCGAGCCGGGCGGCGCCGTCCGGGTGGCGGCAGGCGCCGCGGCCGGGGAGCAGCTCGACGCGGCCCTGCAGGCGGTGCAGCGATGCCGGGGTGAACCGCCCGGCGGTGAGCTCCGCGAAGTCCTCGGCCACCGCGGGCAGGCCGAAGCGGCAGGGGCCGCACTGCTGCGCGCCGTTGCGCGCCAGGAAGGCCAGGATCGCGGCGGTCTCGGCCAGACCGCAGGCATGGGCGGGGAGGGCGATCAGGACGCCCGCGCCCGGCCCGGCGCCGAGCTCGGCCAGGTCCGCCTTGGCGAACCGGGTGCCCAGGGCCGCGTTGACCGGCAGCCAGCTGCCGAAGAAGCCGCCGACCAGCACGGCCGACAGGCGGGCGGCGGGACCGCCGCCGAGACCGAGCAGGTCCCCCAGCCGGGTGCCCGACGGCGCCTCGTAGACACCGGGCCGACGGATCGCGCCGCTCAGGGTGACGAGGGTGGTGCCGGGCGCGTCGGGTGCGCCGGCCTCGCGGTACCAGGCGGGACCGTAACGGGCGATCAGGGCCAGCTGGGCCAGGGTCTCCACGTTGTCGATCAGCGTCGGCCGTCGGCCCACGCCCCGCTCGAAGGGGCGCGGCGGGGTGCTGGTCGGCCGGGCGTCGCCCCCGTTCAGCCAGCTGACCAGGGCGCTCTCCTCGCTGGACACGTAGTGGTGCGGCAGCTGGTGCAGCTGCACCGGTACCCGGTCGAGCCCGTGCCGGTCCCGTTCGGCCAGCGCGGCGCCCAGCTCGCGCACCTGGTCGGCGCGGGCGACGCACAGGTGGGCCGCGCGGGCACCGACGGCGCGTGCGGCGAGCGCGACGCCGTCCAGCACCAGGTGCGGCGCGAGGTGGAGCAGGGTCCGGTCCTTGGCGCTGGCGGGCTCGCTCTCCATGCCGTTGGCGATCACCACGGCCAGGCCGCGGCCTTCGGCGACGGCCCGAAGCTTGCGCCCGGTCGGGAAGGCCGCACCGCCGCGGCCGGTCAGCCCGGCCTCGTCGACCGCCCGGACCAGCGCGGACCCGCCCCCGCGCGGCTCGGCCACGTGCAGCGGCGGCGGGCCGTAGCGGTCGAGGTGGTCCGCGAGGTCGGCGGCGCGACCGGTGGCGTACCAGCCCGACAGCAGCCGGGAGCCGTGCGGGCCGGGACGCGCACCGGCACCGGCCGACCCGACCGGATCGTGATCGGTGTGGACGGTCATCGAGCTGCTCCTGACGGTGCGGCGGACGGCAGTTGGTCGGCGACGGCGGACGGCGCGGTGGCCGGCGCGGTGGCCGCGCGGTGCGACCAGCCGGGTGCCAGCGGTCCCAGCCGCAGGAACCCGACCAGCGCGACCGGGAGCGCCAGCACGGCCAGGCCGGCCCACAACCGGGCCGCGGCGTGCCCCGGTCCGGCGCGGTACAGCCGCCACCAGACGGCGACCACCACGACGATCAGGCAGGCGGCGTAGAGGACCAGTTGGAGGGTGGACCGGGTGTCGGTCCCGGTACCGGCGGCGTGGAACAGCGCAACCGGCCAGCAGGCGTACGCGAGCCAGTGCACCGCCTTCCACCGGCGCTGCCCGAGGCGCAGCCGCACCCCGGCGGTCGCACTGGTCAGCACGACCGCGAGCAGCAGGTCGAACGCCACCGTGCCCAGCCCCAGCCACAGCGGGCGGTAGGACGCGGCGAACGGCACCACGGTGATCCACCAGCCCAGGTGGACGAAGGGGTCCAGCACGGCGGTGACGATGTGCAGGACCAGGAAGACCACGGTCAGCAGCGCCAGGTTGCGGTGCAGCGCGCCGAGTTCGAACCGGGCGAGCGACCGCGGGGCGTACCGTCCGCCGACCGCGATGCCGAGCGCGACGGTCGCGGTGAGCAGGACCAGCGCGACGGTGCCGCCGGCGCGGGTGGCGTACCAGAGCGGGCTCGGGGAGCTGCTCGCGGCGAGCAGGGCGGTGGTCACGGCGCGCCTCGCAGGGGTGCGGGGGGAGCGGCGGGGGCGTCCTCGGGCCAGCCGCCGAGCCGCAGCACGCGGCCGTCGGGGCGGACCAGCCGGGCCGGCAGCCCGGCCCGGCGCAGCATCGCTGGGGCGTCCGCCGCCGCGACCAACGCGGCCGTGGCGGCCGTGTTGGCGTCGACGCAGGTGGTGGCGGCGACGGTGACGGTGCGCCAGCAGGCCGCAGGATTGCGGCCGGTGCGCGGGTCGACGACGTGGTGCAGCCGCAGACCGCCGCGCTGCCAGGCGCGCACGGCGGTGCCGGAGGTGGCCAGCCCACCGGTGCGGACGGCCACCACCGGGGCGTCCGCGGCGGGCGCGCGGTGGTCGTCGGCGACGGCGACCCGCCAGCCGCCCTCGGGGGTCGGGCCGGCGACGGCCAGGTCCCCGCCGAGGTTGACCAGCACGCCGCAGTGGACGGCCGCCGCGATCCGGCCCGCGCTGCGGTCGGCGGCCCAGGCCTTGGCGGTGGCGCCCAGGTCGAGGGAGACGCCGTGCGGCAGGCGCAGCCGCCGCTGGCCCGGGTCCCACGCCACCCGGCGGACGCCCGGGGCGGGTGCGGTCACCGCAGGCCCGAGCTGTTCGGGGCGGAGCGCGGCGAAGGTGCGGTCGTAGCCGAGCCCGATCACGGCGTTGCCCACGGTGGGGTCGACCAGCCCGCCGCTGGCGGCGGCCGCGTGCCAGGCGACCTCCAGCGCCTCGGCGAGCAGCGGGCCGACCGGTACCGCCGCGCCCGCGGCCGCGTTGACCCGGGACAGCTCGGAGTCCGGACGGAACCGGCTGCAGGCGGCGTCGATCGCGGCCAGCTCGGTGCGCAGCAGCCGCAGCGCGAGCGGCAGCCGGGCCGGCTCGGTGACCAGCAGCTGCGCCGTGGTGCCGAACACCTCGAAGGTCGCCCGACCGGGTTCGACCCAGGTGCCGGTGCTCATGATCCACCCGTGGTGGTGTGGACCGGTTGCGGTGTCGGCACCGGCGGGGGAGCCACCGGCCGCGGTACCGGTGCGGCGCTGGTGGTGGCGGGAGCGGGCACCGGCCGGGCAGGGGTCGTTCCGGAGGCCGGCGGCGGCACCGCCGGTGTGCTCCGGGAGGCGGCCGGGGCGGGTGCGGGGGCCGAGGTGCCGGGTGCGGGGGAGCCGGACGGGCGGGAGGTCGGGGGAGCCGGATCGGTGGCGGCCGAGGCCGGGGACGGCGAGGACGGGGCGGCGGCGGGCCCCGGCGGTGCGGCGCCCGCGCCCGGGCCGCCGGTGGACGCCTCGGCGTACCCCGCGGCCAGCGCCACCGAGCCCGCCGTGGCGGCGATCGCCACCCAGCGCGTGGTGGCCCCGACCCGGCGCACCGAGCGGTCCCGGTGCAGCCGGCGGGAGCGCACGGTGGTCGGCTGCTCGGACGGTTCCATGCCGGCTCCTGCCTGGTCGGGGGTGCTGCCCGTCCAGCCTGCTCCGCGCGGTGTCGGATTGCGGTTCAGGAAGTCCTAAGAACTGGCAAGCATCGCCGGGACCGGCCCGTCAGGCCGGCGGCGGTGTGCGGCGCCCGTCGGCCGGCTCCGGACGGGCGGAGCGTCGTTCGCGGCGCGGGCTCCGGGTGGCCGCCGGGCCGGCGGGGAGCCGGATCCGGGCGGTCAGACCGCCGCCCGGCGTCGGCTCCAGTGCGACCTGGCCCCCGTTGGCGGTGACCAGCCGGTGCACGATGGCCAGCCCCAGGCCGGTCCCGCTCGGACGTCCGGTGTCGAACCGGCGGAAGGCGCCCGCCCGGGCGGCCTCGTCCATGCCGGGGCCGTCGTCGACCACGGACAGCAGCACCTCGCGGACCTGCGGCTCGCGCCCGGTGACCAGCTCGACCCGGCCGCCGTCCGGCACGGCCTCCAGCGCGTTGGCGAGGAGGTTGTCCAGCACCTGCTCCAGGTCTCCGGCCGCGAGCTGCGCCGTCAGGTCGGTGGCGCCGCGCGCCGTGAGGCGGACACCGCGCTCCTCCGCCACCGGCTGCCAGGCGTCGATGCGGTCGGCGACGACTTCGTCGACCCGGACCGGGCCGGGCCGGGGCACCGAGTTCTCCGCCCGGGCGACCGCGAGCAGTCCGTCGACGAGTCGGGACAGCCGGGCCACCTCGTGCTGCGCCCCGGCCAACTCCTGGGCGGTGTCGTCCTGGGCCTCCGCCGACAGCAGGTCCAGGCGCAGCCGCAGGGCGGTCAGCGGTGTGCGCAGCTGGTGCGAGACGTCGGCGATGACCGCGCGGTGGCCGTGCACCAGGTTCTCGGTGCGGGTGGCCATGGCATTGAAGGTGGCCGCCAACCGCCGGACCTCCGGCGGGCCCTGGGGCACCGCCGCGCGGGCCGCCAGGTCGCCCTCGCCCAGCCGGGCGGCGGCCGAGTCCAGGTCGGCCAGCGGTCGGCCGACCCAGCGGGCCAGCCGGACGGCCACCAGCACGGCCGCCGCCAGGGCACCGAAGCCGCACAGGCCGAGCCAGGTCCAGATGGTGACCAGGCGGTCGGTGAGGTCCTCCGTCGACCGGGAGTACACCAGCGCACCGGACGGCGGCAGGGTGTCCCCGACGGGCAGCGCCAGGGTCAGTCGGCCGCCGCCCTGCACGGACAGCTGCTGACCGGTGGCCAGCACCTGGGAGACGGCAGCGGGCGGCAGCGCCGCCCGGCACGGCGTGGTGAGCACCAGGGCCCCGTGCGCGTCGTACACCTGAGCGCAGTCGCCCCGCGCGGCGGTGGCCGCGAGCTGTTCGGCGGCCTCGGTGTCCGGGTGGTTGTCGGACAGGTGCTCCTCGGCCGCCGCGGCCACCGTGCGGGCCGTGGCCGCGGTCTGTTCCCGGAACGAGTCGCTCTCCCGGTCGGTCATCGAGATGCCGAGCGGCACCACGGCCAGCACCAGCAGCGCCACCACCAGGGCCAGCACGCTCAGCGCGATGCGCCTGGTCACGGTGCGGATCCGGGGTCGGCGGCGGGGTCCGGGAGGCCGGCCGCCGCGGGATCGCCGAGTCGGAAGCCCCGTCCGTACACCGTCTCGATCAGGCCGTCGACGGCCAACTTGCGGCGCAGCGCCGCCATGTGGACGTCCAGCACCTTGGTGGGGCCGTACCAGTGCGCGTCCCAGGCGCGTTCGAGGATCTCCTGACGGGTCACCACCCGGCCCGGATCGACGGCCAGGCAGTGCAGGATGTCGAACTCCTTCGGGGTCAGCGCGACTTCCTGGCCGTGCACGCTGACCCGGTGGCTGCGCGGGTCGACGGACAGCGGCCCGTGCACCAGCAGTTCACTGCCGCTCGGGCGGGTCCGCCGCAGCACGGCGCGCAGCCGGGCCAGCAACTCGGCCAGCCCGAAGGGCTTGACCAGGTAGTCGTCCGCCCCCTCGTCCAGCGCAGCGACCCGGTCGGCCTCCTCGCCGCGCGCCGTCACCACGATGATCGCCGCGTCGGACTCCTGCCGGAGCCGGCGGCAGACCTCCACCCCGTCCAGGTCGGGCAGCCCGAGGTCCAGCAGCACCACGTCCGGCACGGGTCGCGCCCTGAGCGCCTCGGCCCCGGTCGCGGCGTGCCGGACGGCGTAGCCCTCCCGGGCCAGCCCCCGCGCGAGTGAGCCCGCGATGCCCTCGTCGTCCTCGACGACCAGCACCGACAGCGGCTTGCCGGCCGCGGTGCCTTCGGTGACCTGTGCCATTGTCCCAGCGTAGAGCGCCGGGCGGGGCGGACCGGACGGGCCCGAGCGGTCTTTACCGGATCTGAAGCAGCTGCGAACCCCCGGTTGACGGGCCCGCGCGCAGACTGGAGGGACGAGCCCGCGCCCCCGCCGGGCGCGCTCGGGCCAGGAGGTCGCCGTGACCGGATCCGTGCCAGCCCGTCCACCCCGCCCACCCGCTTCCCGCGGTGCTGCCGAGGCGGTGCGACGCCGCAGCGACGGCGTGCGCCACGTGCGCGGTGCGACCCGCTGGGCCGTAGCCGGATCGGCGGTCTCGGCGATCGTCCTCGGCCTCGGCTACGCCCACGCCCTGCCGCACGTCCCCTCCCTGACCGCCCACCACGGCTCCGACGGTGGCGGCTCGGACGGGACCGGCACCGGGGTCCAGCCGCCGACCCTGCCCGGCGGCGGGGCCGCGCACACCACCACCGGCGGTTCCTGACCCTCCAGCCCGTGACACCGACCGGGCCCGCGCAGCCGAGCGCGCGGGGCGGAGCCGTTCAGTCGTCCGGCAGGGACTGTTCCGCCCAGATGGTCTTGCCCAGGCTGCCGTAGCGGCTGCCCCAACGCGTGGTCAGCTGGGCCACCAGGAACAGGCCGCGCCCGCCCTCGTCGGTGGTCCGGGCCCGGCGCAGCCGCGGTTGGGTGTTGCTGGCGTCGGTCACCTCGTAGACCAGCCGGTGGCCGTGGCAGATCAGCCGGAGCCCGACCGGCCCGCCACCGCCGTACCGGATGCCGTTGGTGACCAGTTCGCTGACCACCAGTTCGCTGGTGAACACCAGCTCCTCCAGGCCCCACCGGACGAGCTGCGCGGCGACCACGGACCGCGCCTCGGCGACGACCCCGGGGTCCGGCGGGAAGGTCCACGACGCGCTCTCCCCGGGGGACAGCGTCCGGGTCCGCGCCAGGAGCAGGACCACGTCGTCCACGGGAGGCGCCGGCACCCGGTCGACCAGTTCCGCGCCGATCTCCGCTAGTGGTCGGCCCGGTCGGCAGGCGGCGGTCAGCCACGCGCGGACCGTGCTGAGGCTGGTGCCGGCCGCATCCCGCCGCCGGACCAGGCCGTCCGTGTAGAGGGCCAGGACGCTGCCCTCGGGCAACTGCACCTCGGTCACCTCGAACGGGCTCCCGCCGACGCCGAGCGGCGGCCCCGGGGACACGTCGACCAGTTCCCAGTCGCCGCCGGGCCGCAGCACCAGCGGCGCCAGGTGACCGGCGCTGGCCAGTCGGCAGTGGGCGGTGACCGGGTCGTACACGGCGTACAGGCAGGTCGCTCCGACGGAGTCGGGCAGTTCCGCCTCCTCGCCCATCCGCTGCACCACGTCGTCGAGGCGGGTGAGCAGGTCCTCCGGGTCGAGGTCCTGCTCGGCCAGGGTCTGCACCGCCGTGCGCATCCGGGCCATGCCGGTGGCGGCCGCCAGACCGTGCCCGATCACGTCCCCGACCACGAGACCGGTGCGCAGCGACGACAGGCCCAGCACGTCGAACCAGTCGCCGCCGCTGCCGCCGTGGGCGGGCACGAAGAACCCGGCGGTCTCCGCGGCCGCGCTGCTGGTCGCCCCGGGCGGCAGCAGACTGCGCTGCAGGGCCTCGGCCAGCCGGTGCTCGCGGGTGTAGCGGCGGGCGTTGTCGAGGTGGAGCGCGGCCCGGGTGGCGATCTCGGCCAGCAGCCGGGTGTCCTCGTCGTCGAACGGGGCGGACTCCCGGGTGCGGTACACCATGACGAAACCGAGCACCAGGCCGCGCGCGTACAGCGGCGTGCCGAGCGACGTGTGCATCCGCGGCGGCATCATCAGCCGGATCAGCCGGGGATCGCCGCCCAGCAGCTCCCGGGACTGCTCGGCGCTGCCGACCACCACGGACCCGCCGAGGTAGATCTCCTGGTACTCCGGGCGCAGCGGGATCTCCGGCAGGGCCTCCCCCTCCGCCACCATGCCGGCCGGCCACCCGCCGAACGCGTTCTTCAGGGCCACCCGGCGCAGCGTGGGCGCCCGCAGGGCACCCGGGATCGGGGGGAGCGGCTCCTCGCCGGCGAGCACCAGCTGGGCCACGTCCACCGTCGCCAGGTCGCCGAGGGCGGGTACGAGCACGTCCGCGAGCGCGCGGGCGGTGTCCGTGACGTCCAGGGACTCTCCCACGGTGCGGGACGCCTCGTACACGAGTTGGAGCTGGCGTCGTGCCCGGTCCTGGTCGTGCGGGTTCGGCATGACACATCCGGAGGGTTGTGCCGACTGGGTCGGTCGCCACTGGGGCGCACATCTGCTGCCAGTATCCCGCGCGGTCCGCCGCCGCGCCGCCGGTCAGACCGCCCGCCGGTAGAGCCAGACCCCCAGCGGTGCGAAGACCGCCACGATGCCGGCGTCCCAGGCGAGGGCCTGCCAGACCGCGGTGGCGGCCGGGCCGCCGAGGACCAGGGTGCGCACCGCCTCGGCAGTCCGGGAGACCGGCTGGTGGGCGGCGAAGCCCTGCAGCCAGCCCGGCATGGTGTGGACCGGGACGAACGCGGCGGAGGCGAAGACCAGCGGGGCGAGCACCGGGAAGGCGGCGGCCTGGGCGGTCTCCGGGTCGCCGACGGCCATGCCCACCACGGCGAAGATCCACGACATCGCGAAGCCGAAGGCCAGCACCAGCAGCACACCGCCCAGGAAGGCCGGGACGCCGGCGTGGATCCGGAAGCCGATGACGAAGCCCACGGCGGTCATCAGGGCCACCACGAGGACGTTGCGGGCCAGGTCCGCGGTGGTGCGGCCGACCAGCACCGCCGAGCGGGCCATCGGCAGCGAGCGGAACCGCTCCATCAACCCGCTCTGCATGTCGGTCGCCAGGCCGATCGCCGTGTTCATCGCGCCGAAGACCGCCGTCTGGACGAAGATCCCCGGGATCAGGAAGTCGACGTAGGCCACACCGCCCAGGGTGGGTGCCACCACACCGCCGAACACGTAGCGGAACATCAGCACGAAGACCAGCGGCTGGATCGTCGAGAAGACCAGCAGCCGCGGCACCCTGCGCAGCGTGGTCAGGTTCCGCCAGGCCACGGCGAGCCCGTCCGACGCGGCCGCGCCGAGACGGCCGCCGAGCCGGCCGAGCGCGGACGTGTGCGGCGCGCCGGTGGCGGTCACGGCGCACCGGCCGCGGGCGCCGGCGCTTCCGCCGGGGTCGCGGCGGTGCGGTGGCCGGTCAGCGCGAGGAAGACGTCGTCCAGGCTCGACTCGCGCACCGACACCGCGCGCGGGACCAGCCGCTGCCCGTCCAGCAGGTGCAGCACGTCGAGCAGCAGTTCGGACCCGTCGCGCGTGGTCAGGCGCAGCACCTGCCCGTCCAGTTCGGGTTCCTGGCGGAGCGTCGGGCGCAGCGCGGCCGCTGCCCGGCGGGCCCGGTCGGGCTCGCCCATGGCCAGTTCGATCACCGTGTTCCCCAGCTGGGACTTCAGGGCGGCGGGGGTGTCGTCGGCGATGATCCGCCCGGCGTCGACCACCACGACCCGCTCGGCCAGCCGGTCCGCCTCCTCCAGGTACTGGGTGGTGAGCAGCACGGTGGTGCCGTCGTCCACCAGCTCGCGGATCAGCGCCCAGAGCGCGTTGCGGCTCTGCGGGTCCAGACCGGTGGTGGGCTCGTCCAGGAACAGCACCCGGGGCAGCGGCACCAGCGCCGCCGCCACGTCCAGCCGCCGCCGCATGCCGCCCGAGTAGGTCCGCACCGGTCGGTCGCCCGCCTGCGCCAGGTCGAAGCGCTCCAGCAGTTCCGCCGCGCGGGGGCGGACCCGGGTCCGGGGCACCCGGGTGAGTCGGCCGATCAGGCGCAGGTTCTCCCGGCCGGTGAGGTTCGGGTCGACGGCCGCGTACTGGCCCGCCAGCCCGATCAGCCGCCGGACGGCGGGGGCCTCGCGGACCACGTCGCGGCCGAAGACCTCGGCCCGACCCGCGCTCGGGCGCAGGATGGTGGTCAGGATCCGGATCACGGTGGTCTTGCCGGCGCCGTTCGGGCCGAGCAGTCCGAAGACACTGCCGGTCGGCACCTCGAAGTCCAAGCCGTCCAGGGCGGTGAGCGCCCCGAAGCGCTTGCCGAGGCCGACGGCGCTGATGGCTGGCTCTCCCATTGACCGGCCCCTCACTGCCGCGGCGGTCCGGGGCGGCGCACGGCGGCGCGGCCCGGTGTCCATTCTCCCTCGCCCGCCCGGGCGGCGCGGTCCTGGGCCGATCGACCCACCGGAGTCCGGGCCACCGGGCCCGGGAGCGGGTACCGGTCCGGCCCTCGCAGGAGGGACCTGCCGCCCTCGTCCCGGGGGCGTCCGCCGGGAGACCGTGGAACCGTGACGACCGGGCCACCGGCCGCGACGAGAAGAAGGTGAGCCCCATGGACATCGGGATCGGGACGGAAATGGACGAGTACCCCGAGCTGGTCGCCCAGCGGGTCACCGACCGCCTGTCGCAGCTGGACATGTCACCGGCCGCCCTCGCCCGGGAGGCGGGCATGTCGACCGGCTACCTGGACGGCCTGCTGCGGCTCGGGCCCGCCTTCGACACCACGGGCTACCTGCGCATCGCGGCGGCCCTCGGTGTCCCGATCCGCGACCTGCTGGACGGGCGGGCGGACGCCGCGCCCGGCCAGGGCGCGCCGATGCGCCACCCCGCGCTGCTGCGCCTGTCGGCGGAGGAGTGCTGGGACCTGCTCGGCGCCCGGGGCGTCGGCCGGATCGCGGTTTCCACGCCGCGGGGCCCGGGGGTCTATCCGGTCAACTACGCCGTCCAGGACCGCACGGTGTTGTACCGGACCGATCCGCGGGGCGTCGCGGCGGTCCGTGACGGCGCGCCGGTCTCCTTCCAGGCGGACCACATCGACGAGCGGAACAGCAGCGGGTGGAGCGTGCTGCTGACCGGCACCGCCGACCGGGTCGTCCTGCCGGACAAGGTGGACCGGCTGCGGGCGGAGGCGCCGGCCCGACCGTGGGCGGGCGGTCGGCGGCCGCTGTGGATCCGGGTCCGGCCGGAGGAGGTCAGCGGGCGCCGGATCCTCGGCCTGCCGGGGGCGGACTGAACGGCCGCCCGGCCGTGCGGGAGCCCGGGGACCGCCGACGGTCCCCGGGCTCCCGCAC
>NZ_JBHYKG010000156.1:0-19855 GCF_042741245.1 Kitasatospora sp. NPDC058965 | reverse complement strand
GGCCCGGGGCGCGGCCTGGTGCACCGTCGGCCCGTGCCACCAGCTGGTGTCGGCGAGGTCGGCCGCGTCCGGGCGCGGCGCGGTGCCGAAGTGGCGGGCGCCGTACAGCCCGAAGGCGTCGGTGAAGAGTTCGTGGGCCTGCTCCGGGTCGAGCCCCGCGAAGCGCTCGGCCAACCGCCGCAGCTCGGCGGCCTCCGGCTCGTACCCGCGCGACGGCGTCGGCACCGGCCGCGGCACGGCCGTGGGCACGGCCCGGCGCAGCGTCAGCGTCCCGGTCGCCAGACCGATCTCGCGCAGCGCTCCGCCCCCGTTCACGCGCCCCTCCGCCGTGCCAGTGTCCACCCGGTCCGGGGTTCACCCGCCCCGGCCCGGGACCCGTCCTACGAGTCCCGACGGGACAGCCTAAGGCACCGTCACGGGTCGGCGGCGCAAGCTCGGGCACGGCACGAGCGGGGCTGGACATACGCGCCGGTAACAACCCCTTCCGGCCAACCGCGCCGTCCCCTATCGTGCCGGGCATGCCGAACCTGCCCGACGTCGTGCTGTGGTCGATACCCGCCTTCGTGCTGCTCACCGTGCTGGAGGCGGTCTCCTACCGGCTCCGTCCGGACGAGGACGAACGGGGCTACCGGGCCAAGGACACCGCGACCAGTCTGACCATGGGACTGGGCTCGCTCTTCTTCGACGCGGGCTGGCGGGTGCCGATCGCCCTGGTGTACTCCGCGCTCTACGCGGTGGCACCGTGGCACGTGCCGATCAACGCCTGGACGCTGCCGCCGATGCTGCTGGCGCAGGACTTCTGCTACTACTGGCAGCACCGCGGCCACCACGTGGTCCGGGTGCTCTGGGCCAGCCACGTGGTGCACCACTCCAGCCGGAACTACAACCTGTCGACGGCGCTGCGCCAGCCCTGGACCGGCGCGACCAGTTGGGTGTTCTACCTGCCGATGGTGCTGGCGGGCGTGCACCCGGCGGCGCTGGCCCTCTGTTCCGGCATCAGCCTGGTCTACCAGTTCTGGATCCACACCGAGCGGATCGACCGGCTGCCCGCCCCGGTCGAGTGGGTGCTCAACACCCCGTCGCACCACCGGGTGCACCACGCCTCGCAGGGCGGCTACCTGGACCGCAACTTCGGCGGGATCCTGATCGTCTGGGACCGGCTGTTCGGCTCCTTCACCCCGGAGACCGTGCGGCCGGTCTACGGACTGACCAAGAACCTGGACTCCTACAATCCCCTACGGGTGGCTACTCACGAGTACACCGCGATCGCGCGGGACGTGGCGGCCGCCCGCACCTGGGCCGACAAGGTCCGCCACCTCACCAAGGGTCCGGGCTGGCAGCCCGGACCGCTCGGCACGGGCGCCGCGCCCGTCCCGTCGATCAGCCCGGAGGGCACCACCGCATGCTGACCACCCTGACCTCCACCGTCGGCCACCGGCTCGCCGGGCGGGCCAAGGGCCTGTTCACCGCGTTCGCCGCCACCTCGGCGGCGCACCTGGGCTCGCTGCTGACCGATGCCACCAGGGTGGAGCAGGCCACCAAGCCGGCCCTGATGCCGCTGCTGGCCGCGCACGCGGTGAGCGGCGAGGGCCCGGCCCCCCGGCTGCTGGCGCCCGCACTGCTCGCCTCCACCGCGGGCGACGTGCTGCTCCAGTTCTCCACCGAACCGGCCTTCCTGGCGGGCATGGGCGCCTTCGCCGCCGCGCACATCTGCTACATCGTCATGTTCGCCCGGCAGGGCGCGCTGACCGACCGGCGCCGGACCGTCCTGGTCGGCTGCGCCTACGCGGCCACCTGGGTGGTGATGCTGGGACTGCTCTGGCCGGGCCTGGGCAAGCTGCAGCTCCCGGTGGCCGGCTACAGCCTGCTGCTGGCCGGGACCGCGGTGACGGCGGCCGGCCTGGGCCTGCGGGCCGGGCTGGGCGGCGGCCTCTTCCTGCTCTCCGACACCCTGATCGCCACCCGGCTGGCCAACTGGCGGGCGCTGCCGGGCCACGAGTTCTGGATCATGTCCACCTACCTCGCGGCCCAGTACCTGCTCGCCACCGCCGCCCTGAAGGCCGAGGCCGGGGCCGGTGCCGGAGCCGGAGCCGAGGCTCGGGACGAGCCGGCGCGGTGACGGCCCGGGGCCCTCAGAGCGCCAGGTCCACCACGACCGGCGCGTGGTCCGAGGTGCCCTTGCCCTTGCGCGCCTCGCGGTCCACGTAGGCGTCGCTGACCGCGGCCGCGAAGGCGGCGTTCCCGTAGACCAGGTCGATCCGCATGCCGCGGTTCTTCGGGAACGCCAGCTGCCGGTAGTCCCAGTAGGTGTAGGGCCGGTCGTACTTGAGCGGGCGCGGCACCACGTCCGCCAGGCCCGCCCCGCGCAGGTCGGCCAGCGCCTGCCGCTCCGGCCCGGTCACGTGGGTGAGGCCCTCGAAGGCGGCGACGTCGAAGACGTCCTCGTCGGTCGGCGCCACGTTGTAGTCGCCGAGCACCGCGAACGGGCGGGTGCCGGCCGCATCGGCCGCGACGTCCTGACGGAGCGTCTCCAGCCAGTCCAGCTTGTACCGGTAGTGCGGGTGGTCCACCTCGCGCCCGTTGGGCACGTAGACCGACCAGACCCGCACCGGCCCGCAGGTGGCCGCGATGGCGCGCGGCTCCTGCTCGGGGAGCATCGCGCCGTCCGCCAGGTAGCCGGGCTGGTTGGGCAGCCCGCGCAGCACGTCGTCGAGGCCGACCCGGGAGAGGATCGCCACGCCGTTCCACCGGCCGGTGCCGTGCGCCTCGGTCTCGTAGCCCAGCGCCCGCACCTCCTCGTACGGGAACGCGTCGGTGGCGCACTTGAGCTCCTGCAGGCAGACCACGTCCGGCTTGGCGCTCTCCAGCCACTCCAGGAGCTTGGGCAGCCGTGCGGTGACGGAGTTGATGTTCCAGGTGGCGATGCGCAGGGTCACGAGCAGGCCTTCGGCGGTCGGAGGGGCACGGGCGGCGGGGCGCCGGTCGGGCGTCCGTCCCCGAATCTACCGCCGCCCGCCGACAACCGGGCGGCAGCTGCGCCACGCCGCCGGACCGGGGCGCCGCCCGCCCGGCCCCCGCGGCGCCCCGGCCAATGAGGTGAACCGGGGCGCGGGCTGCCACCGGTTCGGCCCACCCCCGACCAGACTGGTCCGACGGGGACGGCGGACGGAGGGCACGGCACGCATGCGGCGGATCCGGGACGAGAAGCTGGAGCACGACCGCCGGGAGCGCGTCCACGAGCTGCGCGAGCGCCGCGACCGGGCCCGGGCGGCGGCGACCACCGGCCGGCACCGCCGGGCCGCCCGGCAGGCCGAGTCCGGCGCCCGCTGGCTCGACGGGCGCCTGCCGTTCCTGGACGCGGGCAAGGGCCTGCTGCGCAAGATCTTCCCCGACCACTGGTCCTTCCTGCTGGGCGAGCTCGCGCTCTACAGCTTCACCCTGCTCCTGCTGACCGGCGTCTACCTCACCTTCTTCTTCAAGCCCGCGATGGGCGAGACCGTCTACACCGGCGGCTACGCCCCGCTGCGCGGTGTGCGGATGACGGAGGCCTACGCCAGCACCCTGGCGATCAGCTTCGACGTCCGGGGCGGCCTGCTGATCCGTCAGATGCACCACTGGGCCGCCCTGGTCTTCGTCGCGGCGATCGGGGTGCACCTGCTGCGGGTCTTCTTCACCGGGGCCTACCGCCGCCCGCGCGAGGTCAACTGGCTGATCGGGCTGACCCTGTTCCAGCTCGCCCTGGTCGAGGGGTTCGCCGGCTACTCGCTCCCCGACGACCTGCTCTCCGGCACCGGGCTGCGCACCGCCCAGGGGTTCATGCTGGCCGTCCCGCTGGTCGGCTCGTACCTCGCCTTCTTCGCCTTCGGCAGCGAGTGGCCCGGGCAGGACATCGTCCCCCGCCTCTACACCACGCACGTGCTGCTGCTGCCGGGCCTGCTGCTGGGCCTGGTGACGGCCCACCTGATCCTGGTCTTCTACCTCAAGCACACCCAGTGGGGCGGCCCGGGGCGCAGCGGGCGCAACGTGGTCGGGCAGCCCTTCTTCCCCACCTTCCTGGCCAAGACCGGCGGCCTGGCCGCCATGGTGTTCGGCCTGCTGGCCCTGCTCGCCGCCGTCGCCCAGATCAACCCGATCTGGGACTACGGCCCCTACCGCGCCGACCAGGCCTCCACGGACGCCCAGCCCGACTGGTACATGGGCTTCCTGGAGGGCGCACTGCGCCTGATGCCGGGGACGGAGACCCGGTTGTGGGGCCACACCGTCGCGTGGAACCCGCTGCTGCCGGCCGTCGTGTTCCCGCTGGTCCTGTTCACGGCGCTGTACGCCTACCCGTTCGTCGAGCAGTGGATCACCGGCGACCGCTCCGAGCACCACCTCTGCGACCGCCCGCGCAACCGCCCCACCCGGACGGCCCTCGGCGTCGCCGGCGTCACGGCGTACGCGGTGCTGCTGCTCGCGGGCGCCCAGGACGTGCTGGCGTACAAGTTCGAGCTCTCGGTCGACGTGCTGGACTGGACGTTGCGGGTCGCGCTCTTCGTGGCCCCCGCGCTCGCCTTCCGACTGACCCGCTACCTCTGCCTCGCGCTCCAGTCCCGCGACCGCGACCGGGTGGCGCGGGGCACCCCGACCGGTTTCGTGGACCAGTCCCCCGAGGGCGGGTTCCACCAGGGGCACACGCCGTTGACCCCGGCCCGGACGTACGTCCTGACCCTGGACCGCCCCCCGGACGCGGTGGCACCCGCCGACACCTCCCGGCGCGAACGCGTCCGCGCCGCGCTCGGCGACTGGTACTACCGCGACCGGGTCCGCTGAGCGCCTCCGCGCGGCCGGGGCGGGCTCAGCGGTGGGCTCGCGGGCTCAGTGGCCGAGCCACGGGACGCGCGTGTGCGTCAGGACCAGGACGAGCTCGACCAGGACGGCCACCACGGCCAGGCCCACCAGCATGGCGACCAACCGGCCGGCCCCCGCCAGCCAACCGCGCGCCCTGGGCGAGCCGAGACCGGCGACCACCACGCCGAACAGCACCCGGCCCCAGAGCGGGGCCGCGTGGCTCCCGACGCGCAGGCCGGACCCCAGCAACACGGCGAGCGGGACGGACAGCAGGAGGCCCTTGGAGAGGACCGGCCGCCGGTTCACCGGCACCTCCGGCCGGGAGGGCAGCGGGGGGACACTCGGCCCGAATCCGAGTGGCGGAGCCGGCGGAGGAGTCCCGGACCCCTCGTCCCACCGGGTGTAGTACTCCGTCATCGCCTGGTCGTAGGAGAAGTCGTCGGGGAAGTCCTGGCGGCTCGGGGTCGGCCTCATGCGCGTTCTCGCTTCGTCGGGGTTGAGCGATCGGTCGACCGACCAGCCGGGGGCCGACCTACCTCCGGCCTTCCCCCGGACCGTGATCAGCACGCCCCTCCGCGCGCTCCGCCCGACCCCGGCGCCGCTCCGGGGAACGTTCTTGACGTACCGTCAGTCCGTCGCCGTCACCCGTCCTCGCCAGGAACCGGAGCGCAGCCGATGCACCGAACCTCCGACACCCCGTGGTCGGTCACCCTGGACTACTCCCGGGACCTGGCCCTCGCCCTGGCCGTGCGGGAGGCGGTCGGCTGCGCCGACCCGCTGGGGCTGCCGCCCGTCGATCCGCCGGTGGCCGTGTCGGTCCTCCCCGCGGAGCGTCGGGACCCCACCCTCACGCAGCAGTGGCACGCGTGGTGGACCGGGGCGATGGCGGCACCGGGCCACGGGTCCCGACCGGCCCCGCAGGTGGACGGCCCGCTCGGTGCGGTCCTGCGGCGCAACTCCGACGTGCTGCTCCCCTGGAGTGCGGCGCGCAAGCGGGAGCTGGCCGCGTCGAGCAGGGCGGTTCCGGGCCGGCCGCGGATCCGGCTGGCCGACGCGCTGCGCGAGGCCGGGGTGCGGGACCGCGAATTCCACCTGACCGTGCTCGCGGCCCCGGTCGGACTGCCCGTGTTCCACCCCGTCGGCGGGTCCGTGATCCTGGCCGGCCTGGAGCTGGTCCGCGACCGGAGCGCGTACGTCACCGCGCTGGTGGACCACCTGACCGGGTACGGGCCGGCCTGATGCCCGGCTCAGCCCACGACAGTGGGCTCGACCAGACCACCCTCCCGGACCCGGTACCTCGCGCCGGCCCACTGACGGAGCTGCGCCGTGAACGCAGCCCTGTCGTCGGGGGCAACCGCCACCGCCGGGACGAACGAGAGGCCGTTCGGCCTGTGCTGGAACACCCACGCGTACCGCCGCTCGTTCACGCTGCCCACCTGGTCCCACCCGAGCTGCTGCACGCCGCCCGGCTTGCTGATCCGCAGGCCCCCTGCCGACAGCTCCACCGTCGTGGGCCCGGCGAGCCGGGGCCAGAGGGCGGCCATGGTCTTGTCCGTCAACGGCTGCAGCAGCCTGGTGAGCCACCCCTTCGCCGTGGGCCGCAGCAACCCCTGGACTTGAGCGGGCGTCAGATCAAAGGAAACGGTGAACACGGCGAACCCCTCCCCCCGAGGCGGACGCCGGGCGCGCCCGCGAGCTCGGCGAGGGTATCAGTGGGGTGACTGGTGGTCAGCCGGTTTCCGGCGAGGCACGGAACAGGGCGCGGCCGTCATGGGTCCGGACCACCGGTGGCCCGTCCCCTCCGAGTGCGTCGAGCAGACGCACGGCGTAGACCTCGCTCATCCGCTCGCGGACTTCGGTCGCGGTGAGCCAGTCCACTGCCACGGACTCCTCGGACACCTGCTCGTGACCACCCTCGGGACGGCAGCGGAAGACCAGCGCGATCACGCCGCGGCTCACGTTCTTGTAGACCCCGGTCAGCCGCTCGACGCTGACCTTGATCCCCGTTTCCTCGAACACCTCACGGCGCACGCCGTCCTCGATCGCCTCCGCCGGCTCCAGCACACCACCGGGAGGCTCCCAAGTCCCGTTGTCGGCACGCTGGATCGCCAACACCCGACCGTCCGCCCGCACGACGGCACCTGCTACGGAGACGGAGTGCAGTGGCGTGATGGGCGCGGCCGGACCGGCCGCAGCGCCACTACTGACCACCGGCGAACGTCCCCGAGCGCACACCCGCCACGAACGCGGACCAGGCACTGGTGGTCACCACGAGCAGCGGACCCTGCGGGTCCTTGCTGTCCCGCACCGGGACCACGCCGGGGAGGTTGGCGGCCACCTCGACACAGTCACCGCCGTTGCTGCTGTACCTCGACTTGAACCAAGCAGGATCGGTCACTGAAGTTCCCTCCGTACCTCGCGAATCATCGCCACGGACGCGGCCTGCGACAACGCTTCTACCTGGAGTTGATGGTAGGCGGTCATCAGCGGCCGCACAGCGTCGGGATCGCGCTGCAGGTAGCCCTGCTGAGAAGACTCCGAGTACGCGATCGCAGACCCGCTGCGCATGGTCAGCAGATTGATGGGAAGGTCAAAGCTGCGGGCCTCGCCCATCTCGTACGGAGCTACTTGGAGAACCGTGTTCGGAAGTTCGGCGAAGACCAGCAGGCTGTCCAGCTGAGCCCGCATCACCCCCGGGCCACCGACGACGCGTCGGATGCAGCTCTCGTCCAGCACTGCATGCAGTACTGGTGGTGGAGGACCCACAAGACGCGCCTGCCGCTGCCTGAGCAGGGCCAGGCGCTCGTCGGCTTGCTCACGAGTGATACTGCCCCGCCGCACAGCCCCGAGCGTGATCGCCTCCGCATAGTCGGGGGTCTGCAGCAAGCCAGGAACGATGCCGAGCACGAACAACCGCAGCTCGACCGCCTGCTCCTCCTGTGCCAGATAGTCCGCAAACCCGTGCAACAGCGATGTCCGCCGGACGTCCCAGAACATGTCCACGAACTTGCTGCCGGTCCCGAACACCTGGTCAATCCTTCGCGCGAAACGGGGAGTAGGCGGCTTCCGCCCCGTCTCCACCGCCGACATGTGCGTGCCCGAGTACGACAGCCGCTCTCCCATCTCGTCCTGCGTCAGGCCCAACCCGTCCCTCAGCTTGCGAAGTTCAGCACCGAAGGCGTGGCGCGGCGAAGCATCGGGGTTCAACTCCAAGCGATTCAAGGCTCGTTCTCCGCTCTCCCCTGACACGTTGAAGGCTTGCTCAGCCTACGCCACAGTGAGTGCTCCCGGTAGCGGTTCCACTACGGAGAGGAACGGCGCAGTGGCGGAACACCCCATGGACGCGCGACTTGAGACCCAGGAACAACGGACCGAACGAGAGCTCCGCGCCCTCGCCGAACACGCGGTGCAGGCCCTGGAGGACGCTCTCCACGTGGCTGGCCTGCCGCCTCTCCCGTCCCTCGCGGCCGGCCGGGTCACCATCACCCCGCACGGCATCCACATCCACCTCGGCGGCTGCAATCCCCGCACGATGGTCCGCCTTGCCGGGTGGATCCGGGCGCACGCCCGCTGTACGGGGCGCATCACGCGTGCGGAGGCCCTGCCCGCTCCGGTGGCACAACTGCCCGTTCTGCAGCCCGAGCCGAGGGAGACACCCATGAGCAAGAGCCGGATGACCCTGCACGTCTACCGCCTCGGCCCCGACGGCAGCCGCACCGACCTGGGCAGCACCGAGGTCACCGCCGGCGAGCCCTACCGGGGCGCCCGCAGCATGCTCTTCGAGGACCCGTGCGGCTGTCGGCGCTGCCACCCCGCCGAGGCCCAGTCCACCCCCGACACCGCTCCCGGAGGCCCGGCGTGACCGAACTCCCCACCCCGCAGGCCGTCCCCGGCTGCCCGGCCTGCGCCCGCTTCCACCAGCGCCTCCTGGGCACCCCGCCCCGCACCTCCGCCCGGAGCGACGTCCGCGTCCGCTGGCGCCGCCACCTCGCTGCCGACCACGACACTGAAGGTCGACTGGCCCGACTTTCACCGCCGTAACCACCGTTCAGACGGCGCACAGGAGCAGCCCTCACCCGAGGCCGGCGGCGGGTGTCGGACCGCGTGGCTACGCTCCCTCACATGGGCTACACCACGACGTTCACCGGTCGGATCACCGTTGCGCCGCCACTCAACCCGCAGGAGATCGGCTACCTGCGGAAGTTCGCCGGTACTCGGCGCATGGACCGTGACAACGGCCCTTACTACGTCGACGGCACCGGCTGGGCGGGACAGGGTCACGACGCCGACATCCGCGAGTTCAGCAAGCCGCCGGCGGGCCAGCCCAGCCTGTGGTGCCAGTGGGAGCCCACCGAGGACGGGACCGCGATCGCATGGAACGGGCACGAGAACTTCTACGGCTCGTCCGAGTGGATGGCCTACCTGGTCGACCATTTCCTGAAGCCCGGCGCGCACGCCCAGGGCCGGCCGGGGTTCGAGGGCTTCACCTTCGACCACGTGCTCCACGGCGTGATCGACGCGCAGGGAGAGGAGGAGTGGGACAGCTGGCAGCTGACGGTGCGTGACAACGCAGTGTCCGCGTCCGAGCCCGTGGAGCCCGCGACGGTGTGGCTCTGCGGGAGCTGCCGCACGGTGATCGCCGACGAGGACACCATCTGCTGTCCGGGGGCGGAGCCGATGCCGACGTAGGCCGAGCAGGGAGCCCACGCCCCCGCCGCGGTCCCGGCGGAACCTAGTCCGAGTTCTCCCAGACCAGCACCCCGGGACCGTCGGGTGTCAGCACCGGGACCCAGGCCTCGTCGGCCTCCGACAGGCGGGACTCGTCCAGCACCAGTGGCGTGGGGAACACGTCGTCGCGGTTCGCGGGTCCGTACACGTGGAGGCCGACCGCGGCCCGCAGCCGATCGAGCAGCTCCACCGGCCAGCCCGACCGCGGTGCCCCGTGCCCCTTCAGTTCGCCGACGAAGATCTCCTTCAGCTCGGTGTCCAAGTCCGGTCCGAACAGCGGGATCAGGTACCCCTCCTGCTGGTACTGCACGCAGCCGTACCCGCCGCCCTGGTTCTGGTAGACCACGCCGGTCGGCGCCGCCACGATGACGAACATCCAGCCCTGGTCCGTCCCGCTGCCGTTGGGGTCCAGGAAGATGTACCGCTTGTCGCCGTCCGGATCAGCCATGATCGGGAGCATCGCACGGACCGCACAGGTGCCGCACCCCCATTCCGGGGGTCCGCCCGGCAGCCCCGGCGAGTGGGTAGGCTCCCCCGGCACCGCTCCAGTCCACCGCCCCGCCGGGAGTCCGACCGTGACCGACCAGCCCTTCCTCTACGTCGTCGTCTGCGCCTCCGGCATGGCCGGTGACGTGGGCGTGCTGATCGCGGCGGCCCAGGACGAGGGCTGGCGGGTCGGGGTGATCGCCACACCGCACGCGATGGCGTTCATCGACCGGTCCGCCATCGAGGCGCAGACCGGCTACCCGATCCGCTCCGCCTGGCGCACCCCCGACGCACCGGCCCCGCTGCCGCCCGCCGATGCGATCGCCGCCGCGCCGGTCACCTTCAACACGGTCAACAAGTGGGCCGACGGGCACGCCGACACCCTCGCCGTCGGGATCCTCACCGAGGCGTACGGGCTCGGCATCCCCGTCGCGGCCCAGCCCTGCCTGAACGCCGCGCAGGCGGCGCACCCGGCCTACGCCGTCAGCCTCGCCAGACTCCGCGCCATGGGCGTGCAGTTCGGCGACTACGTCCCGGGCGGCGGCCGGGAGACGTACAACTGGACGTCCGTGCTGGACCTGCTCCGCCCGGTGCTGACCGCACATCAGGCCACTGCCTGAACGCACCGCCGGCCGTATGATGATCCGTCAGCTGCGGCGAGAGGGGCACCGGAACCGTGAGCAGCACCCCTGACCGCGCCGTGTACAACACCCTCCACCTGGCCGACCACTCCGCCGCCCACACGGTCGTCCAGGCGGGCCGGATCGACACCCTGAACCTGCCCCCGGCCGTTCCCGCCCCCGCCTTCCCGCTCCGCCTGGGCGACGTCCCGCAGCTCGCCACCGCGTTCCAGCCCCGGTCGGCGGTCCGGGAAGCGCTCGCCGCCGCCGGCACCACGGTGGTGCTGGCCGGCGGCGGCGGTGTGGGCAAGAGCCAGCTCGCCGCCCAGCACGCGCACCGGGCGCTGGCCGACGGCACCGACCTGGTCCTCTGGGTGAACGCCACCGACCCGGCCGCCGTGGCAACCGCCTGCACGGCCGCCGCCCTCGCCGTGCGCGCACCGGGTGCGACGGGGCAGCCGGAGGATGCGGAGCAGGACGCCGCTTGCTTCCGCAACTGGCTCGCCACCACCGACCGCAGCTGGCTCGTGGTCCTCGACGACGTCACGGACTTCGCGGCCGTCGCCTGGCCGAGCCCGGCCCGGCACGGCCGCGGGCAGGTGCTCGCCACCACCCGCCGACGCGGGCCGGAGGCCAGCTCCCAGGGCCGCACCCTGGTCGACGTGGACGTCTACACCGAGGACGAGGCGCACGAGTTCCTCGGCCGCCGCCTGGCCGCCGCCGGGCGGTCGCACCTGCTGGACGAGCAGGCGGCCGAACTCCTCGCCGAACTCGGCCGCCTGCCGCTCGCACTCGGCCACGCCGCCGCCTACCTGATCCACCGCAACGCCCCGTGCGCCCGCTACCTCGCCCTGTTCCGCGACCGCGACCGCACCCTGGACGCCCTGCTCCCCCCGCGCGCCGACACCGAGCGGTACGGACGGACCGTCACCACCGCGCTGCTGATCGCGCTCGACGCCGCCCAGCAGGAGGAACCGGCCGGCCTCGCCCTGCCCGCCCTGCGGCTGGCGGCGCTGCTGGACCCGGCCGGACACCCGCACGAGCTGTGGACCACGCCGGTCCTGACCGGCTACCTGGGCCCGGACGCCGAGGACGCGCTCGCGCTGCTGCACAACTACCACCTCGTCACCGACGCCGGCACCGGCCCGCGCGCCGTCACCCTGCACAACCTGACCGCCCGCGCCGTGCTGGACACTACGCCGCAGGAGGACCGGCCGTACCCGGCGGCCGCCGACGCGCTGGCGGAGCTCTGGCCCGCCGAGGTCCACCTGGAGCGCGAGCTCGCCGCCACGCTGCGGGCGAACGCCAACGTGCTCCTCGGCCGGGCCGGGGACCGCCTCTGGCGGGACGGCTGCCACAGCGTCGTCCACCGGATCGGGGAGAGCCTGCACGCCGACGGGCTGTACCGCGCCATGGCCGAGTTCTGGGAGCAGCAGGTCGCCACCAGCACCCGCCTGCTCGGCGCCGAGCACCTCGAGACCTTCGTCGTCTCCAACAGCCTCGCCGCGGCGTACCGCGAAGCCGGGCGCCTGCCGGACGCGTTGGCCCTGCTGGAGCACCTGGCCCCGCGGGCCGTCCGCGTCCTCGGGGCCGACCACCGGGAGAGCCTGACCACGCGCGGGAGCCTCGCCCTCTCCCTCCGGCTGGCGGGACGCACCGAGGAGTCCGTCGCCCTCGGCGAGGCCGTCCTGATCGACCTGCGCACCGCGCTCGGCCCCGAACACCCGCAAGTCCTCGTCGTCATGAACAACCTGGCCGGCGCCTACCGGGACGCCGAACGCACGGACGAAGCGGTCGCCGTCGAGGAGCAGGCACTCGACATCCTGACCCGGCTGCGCGGAGCGGACCACCCCAACACCCTGACGGTGCGCGGGAACCTGCTGATCTCCTACCGGCGGACGGGTCGCACCGAGGAGGCGATCGCGCTGGGTGAGGTGCTGGTCGGTGACATGACCAGGGTGCACGGCGCGGAGCACCCCGACACCCTCAGTGCGAAGAACAACCTCGCGACCTGCTACTGGCAGGCCGACCGCCTCACCGAGGCCGGCGACCTGCTGGAGCAGGTCGCGACCGCACGCGTCTCGCTCCTGGGGCCCGACCACCCCAACACCCTGACCACGCAGAACAACCTCGCCTCGGTGTACCAGGCCGCCGGGCGAGCCGCCGAGGCGACCGAGTTGCTCGAACGGACCAGTGCCCAACGGACCCGTCTGCTGGGGCCCGGCCACCCCGCCACGCTCCGCACGCTCATCAGCCTCGCCAACGTGTACCTGGGGGCCGGACGCGCGGCGGACACCATCGCCCTGCTGGAACAGGTCATCGCGGACGGGCCGGCCGGCCACCCCGTCGTCCTCGACAGTCACGGCTGGTTGGCCCTCCTGCTGGCCGAGCGCGGCCTGTCCCGGCTGGCCGAGGACCCGGCCGGCGCCGCGCGGGACGCTCGACGCGCCGTCGACCTGGTGCTCCCCCTGGCCGACGCGCACCCGGAGATCCTCGACGCCGTACGGCAGCAGGTCCGGTTCCTCGCCACACTCCCGGACCAGGCTCCCTGACCACACGGCCTGACCGCCGCGCCGACCGGCCCCCGTCCCGACTCCCGACAGTCCGTCCACCATCCGAGCGCCGGTAGACACTGTCTACCCCCGCTGCTAGACAGTCCCCGTGCCCGACGACTGCTCCCTGCGCGAGCGCCTGGTCGACGCCGGGGTGGAGCTGGTGCTCACCGACGGTCCCGTCGGCCTGCGCGAGATCGCCCGCCGCGCCGGGGTGTCGCACGGTGCGCCGCGCCGGTACTTCCCCACCCACCACGCGCTGCTGTCGGCGATCGCCGGGCGCGGGTACCGGGAACTGGCGGACCGGTTCGCGCTGGTACCGGCCGGGACGGTGCCGCCCCGCGAGCAACTCGCCGCCATCGCCCGGGTGTACGTGGGGTACGCGCTCGAACGCCGCGGCATGTTCGAGCTGATGTTCCGTCACGACCTGCTCGGCGGCGGCCGGCAGGCCTCGGGGCTGCCGCCGCTGCGCGAGTCCACGCTGCCGCTGTTCGCCCGGCTGGTCGAGCTGGTGCGGCGCTGCGGAGCCGGGCCGGACGACCCGGCGGTGACCGCCGCCGCCCTCTGGTCGGGCATGCACGGCATCGCCCAGCTGTGGACCTGGGGCAGCCTGCAGCTCGCCCTCAGTGAATCCGAACCGGACCGGGGCAGACTCGACCGGCTGATCACCGCCGTGCTCAACGCCCACCTGGACCGCCCCACTTCGAGAGGGAGAGAACCCCGATGACGGGATCCCGCGTACTGTCCTTCGGCCACTACCAGCCGACGAAGGTGCTGACCAACGCCGACCTGGCGGAGCTGGTCGACACCAGCGACGAGTGGATCCAGAGCCGGGTCGGCATCAAGACCCGCCACATCGCGGGCGAGGAGGAGACCGTCCCGTTCATGGCCGCCCGGGCCGCCGAGAAGGCGCTCGCCCACGCGGGGCTCGACGGGTCCGAGATCGACATGGTGATCCTGGCCACCTGCACGGCGGTCGACCGCTCGCCCAACATGGCCGCCCGGGTCGCCGCCGCGATCGGCGCGCCGGCGCCGGCCGCGATCGACGTCAACACGGCCTGCTCCGGCTTCCCGCACGCGCTGGCACTGGCCGACGCGAGCATCAAGGCGGGCTCGGCGACCAAGGCGCTGGTGATCGGCGTCGAGCGGCTCAGCGACTTCACCGACTGGACCGACCGCCGCACCTGCGTGCTGGTCGCCGACGGGGCGGGCGCGGCCGTGCTGGTCGCCGCCGAGGAGGGCGAGGTCAGCCCGGTGGTCTGGGGCTCGGTGCCCGAGATGGGCGACGCGGTCCGGATCGAGGCGCCGAGCAACACCTTCTCCCAGGAGGGGCAGAGCGTGTACCGCTGGACCACCACGGCGCTGCCCAAGGTGGCGCTGAAGGTCCTGGAGCGGGCCGGCGTGCGGCCGGAGGAGCTGGGCGGCGTGGTGCTGCACCAGGCCAACCTGCGGATCATCGAGCCGCTCGCGCGCAAGATCGGCGCGGTCAACGCGGTGGTCGCGCACGACGTGGTGGAGTCGGGCAACACCTCGGCGGCCAGCATCCCGCTGGCCCTGTCCAAGCTGATCGAGCGCGGCGAGATCCCCAAGGGCGCTCCGGTGCTGCTGTTCGCCTTCGGCGGCGGCCTCTCCTACGCGGGCCAGGTCATCCGCTGCCCGTGACGCCGCCGGCGGGGCGGTCGGCCGGCTGCCGGACCGCCCTGGCCCCGCACGGGCGGTGGGCCGGTTCCCGGACCGGCCTACTGCCCGCGCCGCGCGTACTGGAACACGAACCCGGCCACCCCGGGCGCCAGCACGCCGAACCCGATCAGCGCCAGCCAGACGCCGTACACGATGCCCAGGGCCAGCACGGTGGCCCCGGCGGCGGTCAGCAGGGGGTAGGCGCTCACCGGCGCGAAGAAGTCCAACGGGCCGGCGCCGGCCGCGATCTCGGCCGACGGGTCGTCGGCGGGGCGCCTGCCGCGCTTGGCGTGCTGGGCCCAGCAGAAGGCCGCCACCAGCGCGGACATCAGGAACGCCACCACCAGCGCGGCCTTGCCGGCCGGCTCGTGGGCGAAGACGCCGTACACGGTCGCGATCACGGCGAAGAACGCCGCCACCCCGGTGAAGAGCCACGCCTCCGCCTTCATCAGGCCTCCTCCGACTCGGGCTCCAGCACCGCCCGGCTCTGCTCCGGGTGGTGCAGGTCGAAGGCCGGGGACTCGGAGCGGATCCGCGGCATCGCGTGGAAGTTGTGCCGGGGCGGCGGGCAGGAGGTGGCCCACTCCAGCGAGCGCCCGAAGCCCCACGGGTCGTCCTCGGTGACCTTCGGCGCGTACCTGGCGGTGTGCCAGACGTTGTACAGGAACGGCAGGGTGGAGAGCCCGAGCACGGCCGCGCCCGCCGAGGAGACCGTGTTCAGCGTGGTGAAGCCGTCCGACGGCAGGTAGTCGGCGTAGCGGCGCGGCATGCCCTCGGCGCCGAGCCAGTGCTGCACCAGGAAGGTGGCCTGGAAGGACGGCAGCAGCAGCCAGAAGTGCACCTTGCCCCACCGCTCGTCCAGCATCCGCCCGGTCATCTTGGGCCACCAGAAGTAGAAGCCCGCGAAGGTGGCGAAGACCACCGTGCCGAAGACCACGTAGTGCAGGTGGGCCACCACGAAGTAGCTGTCCGATACGTGGAAGTCGATCGGCGGCGCGGCCAGCAGCACCCCGGTCAGCCCGCCGAACAGGAAGGTGACCAGGAACCCCAGGCAGAACAGCATCGGCGTCTCGAAGGAGAGCGAGCCGCCCATCATGGTGCCGACCCAGTTGAAGAACTTCACCCCGGTCGGCACCGCGATCAGCAGCGAGGTGAGCGAGAAGAACGGCAACAGCACCTGCCCGGTGACGAACATGTGGTGCGCCCAGACCACCGCGGACAGCGCCGTGATCGAGATGGTGGCGGCGATCAGGCCGTAGTAGCCGAAGATCGGCTTGCGGCTGAAGACCGGGATCACCTCGCTGACGATGCCGAAGAACGGCAGCGCGATGATGTACACCTCGGGGTGGCCGAAGAACCAGAACAGGTGCTGCCAGAGCAGCGCGCCCCCGTTGTCCGGGTCGAAGACGTGGGCGCCGAACCGGCGGTCGGCCTCCAGCCCGAACAGCGCGGCGGTCAGCACCGGGAACGCGAGCAGCGCCAGGATCGAGGTGAAGAGCACGTTCCAGGTGAAGACCGGCATCCGGAACAGCGTCATGCCCGGGGCGCGCAGGCAGACGATGGTGGTGATGAAGTTGACCGCGCCGAGGATGGTGCTCAGGCCCGCGACCACCAGGCCCATGGTCCACAGGTCGGCGCCCGCGCCCGGGCTGCGCACCGGACCGTTCAGCGGCGCGTAGGCGAACCAGCCGAACGAGGCGGCGCCGCCGGTGGTGAAGAAGCCGCCGACCACCATCAGGCCGCCGAACAGGAAGACCCAGTAGGTGAAGGCGTTCAGCCGCGGGAAGGCGACGTCCGGGGAGCCGATCTGCAGCGGCATCACCGCGTTGGCGAAGCCGGCGAAGGTGGGCGTCGCGAACAGCAGCAGCATCAGCGTGCCGTGGATGGTGAAGAGCTGGTTGTACTGCTCGCTGGTGAACAGCTGCAGTCCGGGCCGGGCCAGCTCGGCCCGCATCAGCAGGGCCAGGATCCCGGCGAACAGGAAGAAGCCGAAGGCCGTGGTCAGGTAGAGGTTGCCGATCACCTTGTGGTCGGTGGTGGTCAGCCACTCCAGCGCCCGGTTGCCCCGGCGGACCCGGACCGCGGTCGGGTCCGCCGCCGGCTCGGCGAGCTGCGTCATCCGACCTCCCTGACCCGACGGGACCGACGGTGACCATGCAATCACCGAACGCTCCCGGCCCGGGTCAGGCGCGCGCGGGCCGGACGGGTACGGGCCGGTCCGCCAGCACCGCCGGAACGCCGCACCGCCGCACCGCCGCACCGGCCGAACTGCCGCAACCGCCGGAACCGTCGGAACCGCCGCCGCTACCGCTACCGCTCGGCGCGCGAGCGCTTGACGGTACGGAACCGCCGGGCCACCGCCCGGGCCAGGTCGGCCGCCCCGATCAGCCCGGCCTCGTTGCCCAGCGCGGCCGGCACCAGCTGCGCCTCGGGCCGGAACCCGCGACCGGTCAGGGTGCGCCGGAAGGCGTCCTTGGCCGGGCCGAGCAGCAGCTCGCCGGCGGCGGAGACGCCGCCGCCGATCACGAACCGGCCCGGATCCAGCGCGGCCGCCAGGTTGGCCAGGCCGACCCCCAGCCAGGTGCCGATGTCGTGCAGCAGCTCCACCGCCATCGGGTCGCCGTCCCGGGCGGCCTCGGTGACCAGCGGGCCGGTGATCGCGGCCACCTCGCCGCCGGCCCGGGCCAGCAGCGGCTCGGCCACCGGCGACTCCGCGGCGGCCAGCTCGCGGGCCTCGCGGACCAGTGCGTTGCCGGAGGAGTACTGCTCCCAGCAGCCCCGGTTGCCGCACGGGCAGCGGTGCCCGCCCGGCACCACCTGCATGTGCCCGAACTCCCCCGCCAGCCCGTACCGGCCCCGGTCCACCCGGCCCTGGCGCACCACGGCGCCGCCGATCCCGGTGCCCAGGGTGATCATCGCCAGCAGGTCCTCGCCGCGCCCGGCGCCGAACCGCCACTCCGCCCAGGCCGCCGCGTTGGCGTCGTTCTCCACCACCACCGGGAACTTCAGCCGGTCGGTGAGCGCCTCGCGCAGCGGCTCGTCGCGCCAGTTCAGGTGCGGGGCGAAGAGCACCCGGGAGCGGTCGGAGTCCACCCAGCCGGCCGCGCCGATGCCCACCGCGTGCACGTCGTGCCGGTCCGCCAGCTCCAGCACCAGCTCCACGATGGTGTCCTCGACCACCTTGGGGCTCTTGCTCTTGTCGGGGGTGTCGGTGCGCAGCTGCTCGACGATCTTCCCCTCACCGTTGACCACGCCGGCGATCACCTTGGTGCCGCCGATGTCGATCCCGATGGTCGGCAGCCGCAGCACGCCGGCGGGCAGCGACCGGCGGCGGTCGCCGGCGAACCGGTCGGACCGTCCGGCACGACCGAGCAGGGCGGGCAGGACGGGTTGGCCGCTGCGGCCGGTGGGCTGGGTCACAGGCGCGACGATACGCCGCCGCGGCTGCGATTTCGCTGGCGGGATCCTGAGTGTTGCCCGAGCGGGTGTGCCGGGTGGCGCCGGTCAGGTGACAGACTAGGGGGGCGTCACTCCGGGGATTCTCATGAACGCGTGATCTTCCTCTCAGGTTCGCCCCGATCCTGGGAGAAACCGGTCATGCGTTCATCTCGTCTCCATGTGATGAGAAGCGCGCCGGACAGAGCGGGGTCCGGGCGGTCGACTACGTGGGACGAACGAGAACCAGATGCAACTGACAGGCCAGCCCTTCCTGATCCTCACGATCATCCTGGTCCCGGTCTCCATCGCGGTGGCGCTGCTGCTGTGGGGGAAGGTCAAGGGCCCCAAGCCGCTGCAGGCGGCCGCCCGGCTGGCGATGCTGCTGTTCTGCCAGGCCACGGCCGTGACGATGGTCTTCGTCATGGTCAACAACGCCAACCTGATCTACGGCAGCTGGGACGACCTGCTCGGCTCGGACAGCCACGTCCGCTCGGTCTCCAGCCCGCCGGCCGCCGCGGCCGCCGACGGCAGGCCGGGCAACGACGGCAAGCCCGCCGGTGCCAAGGTGCTGCAGCAGTTCAAGCCGGTGGACGACCCGCTGGTGCCCACCGACGTGCAGACCACCGAGCTCAAGGGCCGGCTCTCCGGGGTGGACGGCGAGGTCAACGTCTGGCTGCCGCCGCAGTACAACGACCCGGCGTACAAGGACAAGAAGTTCCCGGTGGTCGAGCTCTTCCCCGGCTTCCCCGGCTCCTCCAAGACCTGGTTCGGCTCGCTCAAGGTCTCCGAGCAGCTCAAGCCGCTGATGGCGAGCGGCCAGGTGACCCCGTTCATCCTGGTCTCGCCGCGCACCCAGCTGATCAGCACCACGGTGGACACCGGCTGCGCCGACGTGCCGGGCAAGGTCAACGCGGACACCTGGCTCTCCCGGGACGTGCCGCAGATGGTGCTGGACAACTTCCGCGCCGACCCCTCCCCCGACCGCTGGGCCGTGGCCGGCTACTCCGCGGGCGCGCACTGCGCCGACCGGATGGCGCTGCTCCACCCGGACCGCTACCGGGCCGGCATCAGCCTGTCGGGCTACAGCAACCCGGGCGCGGAGGGCCTGGCGCTCACCGCCAAGGACCCGAAGCTCAAGGAGACCGCGAACCCGCTGTACATCCTGCAGCACGCCGTCGCCCCGCCGAAGACCGCCCTCTACCAGAGCGGCGACAAGGGCGACGGCTACGAGGACGGCCAGGCCCTGGCCGCCGCCGCCAAGGCCCCCACCACCGTCACCGTGGTCGAGACCAACGGCCCGCACACCCCGTCCCTGTGGCGCCCGATGCTGCCGGACGTCTTCAAGTGGCTGAGCACCATCATCCCGGTCCAGCACTGAGGCGGCGTCAGTCTTCACGCGAGCGGGCCCGTAACCCCTAAAAGGGGTTACGGGGCCGCACACGGGGTGAGTGGTGGGTGCTAAGGGCTCCTGTTGCGCGGCGAAACCAGCCAGCAGCACCACCCGGACGGATTGGCACGCGC
>NZ_JBHYKG010000155.1:0-20102 GCF_042741245.1 Kitasatospora sp. NPDC058965 | reverse complement strand
ACAATAAAAGAAGTTACGGGCCCGCTCACGTGGTCAGTGGTGGGTCCTCAGGACTCCTGTTCCGCGTCGAACCGAGCCAGCTGCTCCTCCGTGACGTAGTCGCACTCGCCTGACGATGCGTCGACGAACAGCGGCAGGTTCCCCACGACGAGGTGGCGGTAGTCCTGGGTCCGCAGGTACTCCGCGGAGTTCCACGGCACCAGGAACCCTCCCGACACCTCGACGATGCCCTCCGCCACGACCTGCGGGGTGTACCCGTAGCCCGTGAGGTTCTTCTCGGTCAGGCAGGCCGCCGCGATGGCCGCCGCCTCGGTGCTGGTGATCACTACTCTCCGGTCCTCGTCCGCCAGAACAGGTACCCGGTGAACTTGTCGACCGGGTCTGCGAGTCCGGACTGGTTGTCCAGGAACTCGATCGTGCCGTCCCGGTTCACGACGTTGAAGGCGTGGCTGAACTCCTCCGGCTTGGTCGGGACGAGCTTACCCGGGGGCAGTGGCCGGATCCCGACCACGATGCCCCGGGCTCCCGGGCCGAGCAGTTGCATCCGCTGGACGAGCCCGTCCAGGCTCCGGTCCGACCGGGGACCCCGGCCTGCGTACCGGTCGAGGTTCACCGCCGCGAACGGGCCGCCGGGCATCGCCGCGGCAGGCGTGCCGCCCAGCGTCCGGTCCGTCGCGATGGAGCAGGCGACGCAGTTGACCCTGCCCCCGGTCGGATTGATCAGCGCCTTCATGCGGGGCGTCGCCGGGGTGGTGTAGGTGCGCCCTCCCTTCGTGGTGTGAACCGTCGCTGTCCGGGAGCCCTCACCGCCACCAGGTGGCCGGCTCCCGCCGACGCCCGGCCCGCTCGGGGTGCCGACGTGCGGCTCGCTCGGGCTGACGTGCGGCTCCGACAGGTGCGGCGCCTTGGCGCGGAACGCGTCCCGCAGCCAGTTGCTCAGGCCGCCCGCGTCGCGGGTGGCCGCCCGGACGGCCTTGAAGATCCGGAAACCGAACTTCGCCAGGCCGCCCACGGCACCGGCCGCCATGCCGAAGCTGCCGGCGTCGTTGCCGCCCCAGTAGGTGTCGGAGTTCGGGTCGACGTTGAGGTGCCGCTGGACGAAGCGGTCGTACCAGTGGCCCGCCGCGTCGTGGTCGCAGCTCTGGGTGTGCAGGCAGCCGGTCGGGACGTCGAAGACCCCGCGCACGAGGCCCGCCAGCAGGCCGCTGAAACCGCCGCTGGGCTCCTCGCCCTTCTGGCACTCCAGGCCGTACCAGTGCCGGGTGCACATCCCGTCCGGGTCGCTGCCGCTGGTCGGGTTGTCGGAGGCGTAGGTGTACCCGCCCATCTGGACCGGGTCGCCGACCTCCAGCAGCGGATCGGCGCTCATGAACCGGCCGAGCGCCGGGTCGTAGTTGCGCGCACCCAGCAGGTCGAGCCCGGTGGTGGTGTCGGTCGGCTGCCCGAGGAAGCCCCGGTTGTCGGCCCAACTGCCCGGTGCGGTGCCCCGGGAGTTGCCGTACGGGTCGAAGGAGCGCCGGGTGATCGTCAGCGTCTTGGCGTCCACCTCCAGTTGGGCGGTGCCCTGCGGACCGGCCGGCAGGTAGGTGGTGCTCCCGCTGCTGGACCGCACGATCGTCGTGCCGTCCGGGTTGTGGTAGTACCGCAGACCGGTGACGGTGGTTCCGGTCCGGGTCAGCTGCTCGGCACCGCCGAACAGGTAGAGCACCGTGCTGCCCGGCCCGCGCTGGAGCAGCAGGCTGCCGTCCGCGCCGTAGAGGTAGCTGGTGTTCTGCGGGGTGCCGACGCCCACCGTGGTGGTGACGGCCTTGGTGCGGCCCTCCTCGTCGTAGCTGAAGGTCTGGCTGACCGGCGAGACACCAGTGGTGGCGCGGTCCGTGGTGTTGCCGGCCGCGTCGTAGTGCGGGGTCTGGGTGCTGGTGCCGGCCGGGCCGGTGGTGGTGATGCCGGACACCGTGTTCGGCTGCGCACCGTTGGTCGGGTAGCTGCTGGTCTGCGTGACGTCGTTGGCGGTGTTGCCGGTGACGTCGTGCTGGACCTGCTGGGTGCGGTCGCCGACCACGTTGTACTGCCAGCTCTGCCAGTACGGGGCCGGGCCGCCGACGGTCGCCGGGGCGGGCGCGGCGCTGTTGCACGTGGCCAGCTGACCGGCCGTCGCACTGCTCTGGCCGTTCTTGTCGGTCCACGCGGTGGTGAGCCGGTCCAGGCCGTCGTACTGGAAGCACTGCGTGTCGAAGACCTGGTCGGTCCCGCCCGAGGACTGCAGTTCGCTGACCGAGGTGACGTTGCCGGCCTGGTCGTACCCGTAGCCGGTCGACGAGATCGGGTTGGTGCTCGCGGTCTGCAGGCTGACCCGGTTGGTGGTCAGCCGCCCGGTCGCGTCGTCCCAGGTCTGCGCGACCCGGAGCTGCTTGCCCAGCACACCGTAGGTGGACTGGAGGACCTGTCCCTTGGGGCTGTAACTGGCCAGGTCCAGGTACGGCGCGAAGTCCGAACCCTCCGAGACCAGGCCGCCCATGAGGTTGTAGCCGTAGCCCACGTCCTCCGCGATCAGCCCGCCGTCAGCGTTGTAGATGCTGTCCGACAGCAGACCGGTGTTCGGGGTGTAGGCCGCCGACATACTGTAGGTGCCCGCGAGCGCGCCCTCGGCGGCCGGGATGGTGACGCTGGTCCCGGTCGACTGGTACGCCGTGTTGTAGCCGGTCACCGCCTGGGTGTAGGCACTGCCGCCGGTGCCGGAGCCGCCCACGTAGCGGGTCGACGAGGTCGGGTAGCCCTTGGCCAGCGTGTCGTAGGTCCAGCCCGCCAACTGCTTCGTCTGGTCGGTGGTGCTGGTCCCGCTGTACTCACCGGTGCGCCGGCCCAGCTGGTCGTAGGTGTAGCTGAGCGTCTGTCCCCGGCCGTCGGTGACGCTCGCCCGGCGCCCGTAGGCGTCGTAGCTGGTGCTGCTGGTGCCGCTGTCCGGGTCGCTCTGCGAGACCTGACGGCCCTGCAGGTCGTAGCCGAAGGTCCAGGTGTGGCCCACCGTGTTGGTGACCGTGGCCAGCTGGTCCTCCGCCGTGTAGGTGTAGCTGGTCCGCACGTCGCCGATGCCGGCGCCACCGTGCGTGACGCTGGCGGTGGTTCGTCCCAGCGCATCGGTGAAGCGGCTGCTCGGCGTGCCGCCCGGCGGCGGAGTCGAGTCCGTCTCGTCGGCTCCCGGATAGGCCTTGGTGGAGGTCCACAGCGGAGCGGCCTTGCTGTACAGCGTCTGGCTGACCTGGCGGCCGGTCCCGTCGTAACCGGTCACGGTCTCGGACGGCAGGGTGTTCTCGGTCTCCACGAAGAGCGTGGCGCCGGGGGCCGTGGTGGTGTCCGTGAAGGCCGGGACCGTGCTGTGCTGCCAGCCGTGGCTGTCGTAGTGGAGGGAGGAGATCAGCCGGCCGGCCGAGTTGTCGGCCGTCGTGGTCTGCGTCTGACGCGGCTGCAGGAACCCGTCGTAGATGTGCACGGCGGTGCCGTACGAGTTGTCCTCGCGCAGGGTCTGCGTGGTGACGGACGCCGGGTTCGGGTTGCCGCTGCCGCTGACCGCGTAGCTGAACAGCTTGTCCGCGCTCTGCGTCGCCTTGGCCCGGCCGGGCAGCCAGACCGCGGTGCGGCGGCCCAAGGCGTCGAAGGTCGAGTCGGTGACCCGGCCGTTGACGTCCACCGCGTGGGTCACCAGGCCGCGGGCCGGGGCGACCGTGGTACTGGTCGTCCAGCCGAGCGGATTGGTGGTGGTGATCGTCGTGGGCAGGGTTCCCGAGGTCGGGCTGAAGGCGGTGGTGGTGGCCTGGCCTGCCGCGTCCAGCACCTTGACGACGCGTCCGGCCTGGTCGTACGTGCTGGCCGCGAGGGTCTGGAAGACCGGGTTGCCGGAACCGTCGTAGGACTTGACCGACTGGGTCGAGGTGACCAGACCCATGGTCGAGCCGTTGGCGCCGAGGCTGCCCAAGGTGCCGGGGTTGGTGATGCTGCCGTCGCCGTCGTAGAAGGTCCGCTTGTCGTTGACCGTGGTGGCGGTGGTGGCCGCCGTCGTGCACGGACCCGCGACCGTGAGCGTCTCGGCGGGGTAGCCCAGCATCATGGGGTTGCCGGCGGGCGGCGTCGCGTAGGTCGTGGTGTCGCAGGTCTCCTGGGCGGGTACCGAGACGTCGCCCTTCGCGTCGATCTGCGAAACCCGGCCCAGGCTGTCGTAACCGGTGCTGGTCTGGGTGGTCCGCCAGGTCCCGTCGGCGAGCAGCTCCAGCGTGCGCCCGGACTCCGACTGGAGGCGACGGGCCGTCAGGTCGGGCAGCGTCGACAGGGTGGCCGGGGCCGGTGTCTTGGACGTCCAGGCGGTGCGCGGAGCGGTGACGGTGGTGGTCAGCGTCGGCGCGCCGGGGATCGACTTGGCGACGATGCTGCCGCCCGCCTGGTTGTAACTGTCGCTCTCCTGCGGGCTGCCCGCCAGCCACGGACTGTCAGTGGCGCCCTCGCCGAGGGTGTTGGTCAGCGAGACGGCCCGCTTGCTGCCGTCGGCCTTGTAGTCGCCGTCCATGCCCTGGAAGTACGAGGTCACGACCTGGGTGATCGGGTCCGGGGCGGCGCCGGTCTGGGTGGTGACGGTGCGGTAGCCGCGGAAGTCGTTCCAGGTGCGGTACTGGTCGTCGGTGAACTCGGAGTCGTCCCGGTGCCAGGCGGCGCCACCGCTGTAGCTGTAGGTGGTCACCCTGGCGGGCGAGTTGGCCTTGGTGGCGTCGTTGTCCGAGACCTGGGCGACGAGCGTCTTGTTGAACCAGTCGTTGATCGGCGTCACGCCGCCCGGGGTGGTCCAGTAGACGTTGTAGCAGGCCATCGTGTCGGAGTCCGGGGACCCCGGCATCGTGTTGTTGACCCGCGAGCAGTCCGGCGCCCGGTAGGTGACGGCGATCGACTCGCCGGTCTCCGTCTGCAGGCTGGAGATCCGCGGGTGGTACAGCGGCGGCGCCGCCGGCGTCAGGCCGTCGACCCGGTTGTCCGTCTCGACGCCGGTGAAGGTCACCGGGTCCATCGTGATCGTCCCGCTGCCGCCGGCCGAGGTGTCCAGACCCGTGTGCTGGATCTGGGACAGCCACATGACCGACTGCAGCGCGCCCGCGTCCTTCGGGTCGACCGTCTTACCGGTGACCGGGTCCATCGTGCCGCCGGCATCGGAGAACAGGTGGGTCAGCGCCCACGAGTCCACGTTCTGCCAGGCGGCGCCGACCTTCACCGAGGTGGTGACGGTCTTCAGCCGGTAGGTCGACCAGAACGAGGGCCCGCCGAGCTGGCAGACGTTGCTGCCGGTGCCCGAGGTGGCCATGCCGCTGGTGCAGTTGAGGTCGTACGGGGTGTCCGGCCAGTTCGGCGCCGTGGTGGCGTTCAGGTTGCCGTACTGGCAGGTGGTGTCCGAGACCGTGCACCGCTGGGCCGTGGTGAACGCGATCCGGTCCGCCGGGTCGCGGCCCGCCTGCTCGTCGGCCAGCTTGTACCCGTAGGAGATCTGGGTCAGGTAGCCGCCGCGGGTGTACTGCGTCATCGTGCCACCGGCACCGGACTGCGCGACCTGGCCGTACCCGCGGTTGTACCAGTTGGACTCGGCGGCCCAGTCGTAGCGCTGTACGTTGCCGTTCGGGTCGACGACGAAGTCCAGGTTGAACCGGTAGCCCATGTTCGCGCAGAAGGAGGTGTTGCCCTTGCTGCCGTCGTAGCACGGGTCGCCCGACTTCGGCATGTAGACCGGCAGGCCCCACGCGGAGTTGGTGGCGGGGTCGGAGGTGGTGCCCGGGGAGTGGTTCAGGCCCAGGTAGTACTGGGTCCCGTCGGTCGTGGTGACCTTGAAGTACTCACCGTTCCACAGGCCGTTCGACGCACCCGTCAGCAGCTCGACCTTGGTGCCGTCGTCGTTCAGCAGGTGGTACTGGCCGCTGCCGTCACGCACCAACTGTCCGTTGTGCGAGCCGAGCGAGATCGTCGCGTTCCAGCCCGCCCAGCACTGGTCGCCGGAGTTGGCGATCCCGTCGTTGGCGCAGGACTTGTAGGTGCGCTCGACGAACCCGGGCGAGTAGTCCCAGCCGTCGCCGATCCACGAGGACTGCGAGTTGCGCGCCGACGTCTCACCGTCGACGGCCTGCGAGTTGTACGACAGGGCCACGTCGGGAGACTCGCCGCCCAGCGGCTGCGGCGACTGGAGGGGGTAGCCGTAGGTGAAGGCGCCCGAGGACGACTGTGCCCACGATCCCGAGGACGAGAGCGAGGTGGCCGCGTAGGTGCCCTGCGAGCCACCGCTGCCCGCGACCGCCGCCACCGTGGTGCTCGATGCGGTGGCCGCCATCGGCGCGGCCATCATGCTCATCGCCCGCGGTGCGCTCGACCCGCCCGACGCGGGCAGCGCCACGCTCGCCGTCAGCTGGTGCGTCACCGGGTCGTTGGTCGTCGCCAGCGGCGTCTGGGTCTGACACTGCGCCAGCTGGGGCGTCGTCTGCGCACAGGCCGGCAGCTGCACCAGGTGCAGCCGCGAGGCCCACCCACCGCCGTACGCCTGCGCCACCGACGAGTAGTCCAGCGACACCGACGCCTTGCCGGTGGCGCCGGAGCCGTCCTGGCGGGACACGCCCACCATCAGACCGTCCACGCCCGCCGCCTGCGCGACCGCGTGATCGACCGTCCTCACCTGCACCGAGGCCGGCGTCGACGCCGGCGCGAACGGCACCGCCACCGGCTGCGCCGCGTCCGTGGCCGCGAACTTCACGCCCGCCACGAGCGTGCCGTCGACCGGCGCGGTCTGCGTGCCCGCCTTCGGCCACACCGGCGCCGCCACCTGATGCGGCGCCAGCACCCGCGAGCCCTTCGGCTCCGCCACCACCGGCGGCTTCGCCGAGGCACCGACGTTGTGCCCGCCGACCTTGGGCTCCTTGGGCAGCGGGTCGGCCGCCCACAGGCCGCCCTTGTAGTGGTACCCACCCACCACGGTCTGCGCCTCGGCCAGCGGCACCGTCAGCGACAACGCCGCCACCAGGGCGACGGCCACGGTGCCCCTACGCTGCGCCCGCCGTTTCCGGGCAGCAGAGAACCAGGTATGTCTTGGCGTCATGCCAAGGAACCCCCCGTCACAGGCCGATGACGCACAGCTCATCGGCTAAGAAAATTATGAAGATCAACTTAAAGCACCGGCGACGCTAATTGATCACCGGTCTCGGTCGCCACATGGTTCAGTCCTGTTCCGGGCGGGCCACCACCGGACCAGGGCTGGCGGGCCGTCAGCTGCTCCGGTCCCGGTCCGTTCTGCTCCACCCGGGTGGCCTCGGCCGCCGCCGGTGCGGCGCTCCCCCGGTCGGCCGTGCGGGCCGCGCCTACGATCGGACATGACCAAGCGAGGAGACGGCCGGGCCCCCGCCGGCCTGTTGCGCCGGACCGGTGAATGGTGCGCCAAGCACTGGCTGACGGTGATTCTGCTGTGGCTGCTGGCGCTCTGCGGGGTGATGGTGGCCAACCAGTCGGTCGGCGGGACCTATTCGGACGACTTCTCGCTGCCCGACACCCAGTCGGGGCGCGGGCTGAGCGTGCTGCAGGCGCACGACCCGGCGGCCGGTGGGACCGGGGCCCAGATCGTGCTGCACGCCGGCCAGTCGCTGACCGGGTACGAGAGCCAGATCGGCCAGGCGGTCACCAGCCTGCAGGGCCTGCCGCACGTGATCTCGGCGCAGAACCCGGTGCCACCGGGCGCCCAGCCGCCGCCCGGCCCGACCACCGGACCGCTCTCCACCGACGGGCGGACGGCGTACATCACCGTCCGCTTCGACAAGAACCCCACCTCGCTGGGCAGCGCGTACCTCACGCAGGTGGACGGCGCCGTCGCCGGGCTGCGCAGCGCCGGGGTGCAGGTCGAGTACGGCGGCGCGCTGGGCGAGCTGGCCCGGCCGGTGGCCGACGACCGCAGCAGCGAGGCCATCGGCTTCGCGGTGGCGATCGTGGTGCTGCTGGTCGGCTTCGGCAGTGTGATCGCGGCCGGTCTGCCGCTGGTCACCGCGCTGGTCAGCGTGCTCGCCGGGATCAGCTGCCTGGGGCTGCTGGCGGCCGCCATCACCTTCGCCAGCGTCGCGCCGACCCTGGCCACCATGATCGGCCTCGGGGTCGGGATCGACTACGCGCTCTTCCTGATCACCCGTCACCGGCAGAACCTGATGGACCGGATGGACCCGGTGCGCAGCGCCGGCCAGGCCGCCACCACCAGCGGCCGGGCGGTGCTGGTCTCCGGCTGCACCGTGATCATCGCGCTCACCGGGCTGTCGGTCTCCGGCATCGGCTTCATCGCCAAGCTGGGGCTGGCGGCCGGGGTGACCGTGGTGACGGCGGTGCTGGGCGCGCTCACCCTGGTGCCCGCGATGCTCGGGCTGATCGGCCGGCGGATCGACCGGTTCCACGTGCGGCAGCCGGTCGCGGAGACGCCGCAGGACGCCGAGGGCGAGGCCACCGGCGGCTGGCACCGGTACGCGCAGCGGGTGGAGCACCGGCCCTGGCAGTTCCTGGTGAGCGGCCTGGTGGTGATCGGGATCCTGACGATCCCGCTCTTCTCCATCCAGCTGGGCCACATCGGCGACGGCGCCGACCCGACCAGCTTCACCGACCGGCGCGCCTTCGACCTGATGTCGGCCGCCTTCGGCCCCGGCTCCAACGGGCCGCTCACCCTGGTGGTGGACCAGTCCGCCGTGCCGCAGTCCGACCGGGCGGCGCTGGCGGCCAACCTGACCTCGTCGCTCACCGGCGTGCCGCACCTGTCCAGCGTGACCCCGGTGCAGACCACCTCGGACGGCCAGGTCCTGATCGCCACCGCCTACTCCACCAACGCGCCGCAGGACCACGTCACCACCGAGCTGGTCAACGACCTCAAGGACCACGTGCTGCCCGCGGCGGTGGCCGGCAGCGCGGCGCACGGGTACGTCACCGGGGTCACCGCGGCCCAGGTGGACTTCCTGGACCTGGTCGCCAGCCGGCTCCCGCTGATCATCGCGGTGGTGGTCGGCCTGGCCTTCCTGATCATCCTGGCGGTCTTCCGCGGCCTGCTGGTCGCGCTGAAGGCGGCCGTGCTCAACCTGCTGTCGATCGGCGCCTCCTACGGCGTGGTGGTGGCGGCCTTCCAGTGGGGCTGGCTGGGCCCGGCGCTGGGGGTCAACGGCAAGGTGCCGATCGAGAGCTACGTGCCGATGATGATGTTCGCCATCGTCTTCGGCCTGAGCATGGACTACGAGGTCTTCCTGCTCTCCCGGGTGCACGAGGCCTGGGTCCGCACCGGGGACAGCAGGGCGAGCGTGGCGCACGCGCTGGAGATCACCGCCCGGGTGATCACCTGTGCCGCGCTGATCATGGTCAGCGTCTTCGCCGCCTTCGTGGTCAGCGACAACATCGTGATCAAGATGATGGGCCTGGGCCTGGCGGTCAGCGTGCTGATCGACGCCACCGTGGTGCGCCTGCTGCTGGTCCCCGCGGTGCTCACCCTGCTGGGCAGCCGCGCCTGGTGGACCCCGCGCTGGCTGGACCGGATCATGCCGCACATCAACGCGGAGGGCGGCGAGCCCGAGCCGGCGCCGAGTCAGGCCAGTTCGAGCGCCAGGTAGAAGTCCACCCGGTCCTCCAGCCGGGACAGGTCACGACCGGTCAGCTCCTCGATCCGGCCGATCCGGTAGCGCAGCGTGTTCACGTGCACGTGCAGCTGGGCGGCGCACCTGGTCCAGGAGCCGTCGGAGCGCAGGAAGGCCTCCAGGGTGCGGACCAGGTCGGCCTGGTGCTCGATGTCGTAGGCGATCACCTTGTCCAGCAGCCGGCTGCGGAACGCCCGGCGCACCTCGTCGGGGACCGCGGCCAGCAGCAGCACGTGCGAGGCCAGCTCCTCGGGGCCGGCCACGCAGACCCGGCCGACCCGGGCGGCGGCGATCCGGCGGGCGTGCCGGGCCTCCTCCAGCGCGCCGCGCAGCCCGCCGGCCTCCGACGCGGGGGCCGAGACGCCGACCGTGATCCGCCCCTCCGACCCGAGTCCCGCCTCCAGCGGCGCCAGCAGCTCGCGCAGCGCGTCGGCCGGCACCGCGGTGGCGGGCGCGGGCAGCACCACCACCGCGCCGCTGCCCGCACCGGCCACCAGCGCCCGGTCCGAGGTGTCGGTCAGCGCCTCCTCCAGCACGGCGCGCACCGCGCCCTCCGGCAGTCCGGTGCCCTCGGCGCTGAGCACCAGCCAGGAGCCCTCCGGCGCCTGGGCGGTGGGCACCGTGCCCTCGTAGCGGGCGGCCATCGCGGACGAGGCGTACAGGGTGCGGCTGATCTCGGACGGGTCGGCGTCGCGCTGCAGCAGGGTGAGCACCTCGTCGGCCAGCCGGCGGCGCAGTCGGCGGCCCTCGTCGCGCCGATTGCGCTCGGCGGCCACCAGCCGGGCCAGGTTGTCGGCCAACTGCTGGCGCTTGACGGTCCATTCGGTCACGTCGCCGGCCACCGCGAGCACCCAGTCGGCCAGCGGCGCCTCCTGCTCGGGCCGCGCGGGGGCCGGCAGCAGCGAGTAGTTGCCGGTGACCAGCCGGGCCCGGTGCGGCGGGCGGCGGCGCTGGCGCTGGGCGGCCAGGTGGGCCCGGACCAACTGGTCGCGGTCCTCCGCGCTGAGGTGGTCGACCGGGCCGGCCACCACCCGGCCGGTCGGGGTGAGCACCCAGCAGTCCAGGTCCAGGTCGCCGCCGAGCAGGTCGAGCACCGCGTCCAGCCCGCCGCCGCCGGCCGCGGAGACCAGCATCCGGTGCCGGTCCACCAGCGCGGCCAGGTCGGCGGCCCGGTCGGCGGAGACCTGGCGGCCGATGAACTCGGTCAGGGTGGCGAAGGCGATGTCGTCGGGCACCGCCAGCAGCGGCATCCGGTGCCGCCGGCAGGCCTCGACCAGGTCCTGCGGCACCGGCCCGACCTCGGCCTCGCCGGCCGCCAGGGCGACCGCGCCGCCGGCCGCCAGGGTTCGCACGAAGCGCTCGGAGTCCTCCGGCGAGGTGCGCCAGAGCATGCCGGTCAGCACCAGCTCACCGCCGTGCAGGTACCGGCCCGGGTCGTGCAGGTCGGTGGTCATCACACCGCTGACCTGGCGGTCGAGCTCCTCCTCCGCGGCGAGCAGGCGCAGTCTCGGTGCGCCGGGGGCGAGCAGGTCACGGACGCGCATCCGCTGACTCCTTCGTCTGAACGGGGGGTGACCGGTGGGTGTCGGGGGGACAGTGTGCCTGATCCCGGGGGGTTCGGTGTTACGTATCAGCAGCGCGCCGGATCACGAGGCAGTAGCTCGGTCATCACGACCGGATTACGGTCGTAAGGGGCGGCCGGGGAAGCGCTCAGCAGCGCATTCACCGCCCTTAGAGGAACGTACAGGATGCCGGGCGGCACCGGCGCACGGGCTTCATGCCATCGGTGACTGCCTCCCGGGTGTCGGACGGCGGTTCACTGGCCACACGCCGCCGGACCCACCCCGGTGACCAGGACGCGAAGCCCCGGCAACGAGTCCGAAAAACCGGAGGTACGACTTTCCGCTCCCGCTGCGCCGTTCGGGCGAGGGGGCGGGGGTCCTGGGCACCGTGCCCAAAGGTTCGATCGGCGACGACTTGAGGAGACACCCGCATGGAGTTCCTGCGGCCCGCTACCTGGGACGAGGCGCTCGCGGCGAAGGCTGAGTACCCGACCGCGCTGCCGATCGCCGGTGGCACGGACGTGATGGTCGAGATGAACTTCGACGTGCACCGGCCGTCCGCGTTGCTTGACCTGAACCGCCTCACCGAGCTGACCGAGTGGTCCATCGAGGACGAGACCGTCAAGCTCGGCGCCTCGGTCCCCTACGCCCGGATCATCGACGAGCTGTCCGGCCCGCTGCCGGGCCTGGCGCTGGCCGCGCACACGGTCGGCTCGCCGCAGATCCGCAACCGCGGCGGCGTGGGCGGCAACCTGGGCGGGGCCTCCCCGGCCGGCGACTCCCACCCGGCGCTGCTGGCGGCCGGCCGGGACGTGTTCGTCGAGGTCGCCTCCAGCGCCCGCGGCACCCGGCTGATCCCGATCGACGAGTTCTACGTCGGGGTCAAGCGCAACTCCATGGGGCCCGACGAGCTGATCCGCCGGGTGCACATCCCGGTCGCGGACGGCCCGCAGCAGTTCTCCAAGATCGGCACCCGCAACGCCATGGTGATCGCGGTGGCCGCCTTCGGCTTCGCGCTGCACCCCAAGAACGGCACGGTCGGCACCGGCATCGGCTCGGCCGCCCCCACCCCGCGCCGCGCGGTGGAGGCGGAGGAGTACCTGCAGGGCGTGCTCGCCGAGCGCGGCCTGTGGCAGAGCGGGGACCTGCTGGGCACCGAGGTGATCCAGCGGTTCGGCGAGCTGGTGAAGGCCGCCGCCTCGCCGATCGACGACGTGCGCGGCACCGCCGACTACCGGCGGCACACCCTCGCGGTGATGGCCCGGCGCACCCTCACCTGGTGTTGGAACGACTACAGCAAGCAGATCAGGAGCGCGGCATGAGGGTCACTTTCACCGCCAACGGCAAGCCGGTCGAGGCGGACGACGTGTGGGAGGGCGAGAGCCTGCTCTACGTGCTGCGCGAGCGGGTCGGCCTGCCGGGTTCCAAGAACGCGTGCGAGCAGGGCGAGTGCGGCTCCTGCACGGTCTACCTGGACGGCGTGCCGGTCTGCTCCTGCCTGGTCGCGGCCGGCCAGGTGCAGGACCGCCAGGTGCGCACCGTCGAGGGCCTGTCCGACGAGGAGAGCGGCGAACTCGGTCTGGTCCAGCAGGCGTTCATCGACGCCGGCGCCGTGCAGTGCGGTTTCTGCACCCCGGGCCTGCTGGTGCAGACCGACGCGCTGCTGGCCCGTGAGCCGCAGCCCAGCGACACCGACATCCGCGAGGCGCTCAGCGGCAACCTGTGCCGCTGCACCGGCTACGAGAAGATCATGGACGCGGTGCGGCTGGCCTCCGCCCGCACGTGCCAGAAGGCGGGGACTTCGGAATGAGCGCGCGCACGATTGCGGGTCAGAAGAACCTGCAGGACATCAACCAGGCGTCCAAGGACGGCATCGGCGGCTCGCCGCTGCGCCCGGACGGCACCCTCAAGGTCAAGGGCGAGTTCGCCTACTCCTCCGACCTGTGGCACGAGGACATGCTCTGGGGCATGGCGCTGCGCTCGCCGCACCCCCGCGCGAACATCCTGAGCGTGGACATCTCCGAGGCGGTCAAGACCCCGGGCGTCTACGCGGTGCTGACCCACGACGACATCCCCGGCGCCAAGTTCTACGGCCTGGAGATCCAGGACCAGCCGGCCCTGGCCAAGGACAAGGTGCGCTACCACGGCGAGGCGATCGCGATCGTGGCCGCCGACCACCCGGAGACGGCCCGCCGCGCGGTGAAGAAGATCAAGGTCGAGTACGAGGTGCTCACCCCGATCACCACCGAGGAGCAGTGCCTCAACCCGGAGGTGCACGGCTACGTGCACGAGCCGCACGAGTACAAGTCGCACGGGTACGGCAACATCTGCCACGAGCAGAAGCTGGTCTCCGGCCTCGGCGTGACCGACGAGGTCCGGGCGATGGCCGACGTCGTCGTCCGGGGCGAGTACGAGGTCGGCATGCAGGACCAGGCCTTCCTCGGCCCGGAGTCCGGCCTGGCGGTACCGGCCGAGGACGGCGGCATCGACCTCTACGTGGCCACCCAGTGGCTGCACGTGGACCGCCAGCAGATCGCCCCGGTGCTCGGCCTGCCCGAGGAGAAGGTGCGGCTGACCCTGGCCGGCGTCGGCGGCGCCTTCGGCGGCCGCGAGGACCTGTCGATGCAGATCCACGCCTGCATGCTGGCCCAGCGCACCGGCAAGCCGGTCAAGATCGTCTACGCCCGCGACGAGTCCTTCTTCGGCCACGTGCACCGCCACCCGGCCAGGATGGTCTACGAGCACGGCGCCACCCGTGACGGCAAGCTGGTCTTCGCCGACGCCCGGATCGTGCTGGACGGCGGCGCCTACGCCTCCGCCTCCCCCGCGGTGGTCGGCAACGCCGCCTCGCTGGGCCACGGCCCGTACGTGATCCCGAACGTGAAGATGCACGCCATCGCGCTCTACAGCAACAACCCGAGCTGCGGCGCGATGCGCGGCTTCGGCGCGGTGCAGGCCGCCTTCGGCTACGAGTCGCAGATGGACAAGCTGGCCGCCGAGCTGGGCATGGACCCGGTCGAGCTGCGCCAGCTGAACGCGATGGCGGAGGGCGACTTCATGCCCACCGGCCAGCAGATCGACTCGCCGGCACCGGTCGCCGAACTGCTGCAGCGGGTCAAGGACATGCCGCTGCCGCCGCCGCTGGACCTGACCCACCTGGACGTCCGGCAGCTGCCCGGCGCGCTGTCCAACACCTCGCACGGCGAGGGCATCGTGCGCGGCGTCGGCTACTCGGTCGGCATCAAGAACGTCGGCTTCTCCGAGGGCTTCGACGACTACTCCACCGCCCGGGTCCGCCTGGAGGTCATCGGCGGCGAGCCGGTCGCCATGGTGCACACCGCGATGGCCGAGGTCGGCCAGGGCGGCATCACCGTGCACGCCCAGATCGCCCGCACCGAGCTGGGCGTCGAGCAGGTCACCATCCACCCGGCCAACACCGAGGTCGGCTCGGCGGGTTCCACCTCCGCCTCGCGGCAGACCTACATGACCGGTGGCGCGGTGAAGCTGGCCGCCGAGGCGGTCAAGCTCGCGCTGATCGACAAGGGCCGCAAGCGCTACGGCTGGACCCAGACCGACATCGACCTGGTGGCCGGCAAGGTGGTCTCCGAGTCCGCGGGCCCGCTGGTCTCGATGGTCGACCTGCTCGGTGACGAGGCGATCGACCTGACCCGCGAGCACCACCACCGCCCGACCGTGCCGTTCGACAAGGAGACCGGCCAGGGCTTCGGCCACGTCCAGTACACCTTCTGCGCCAACCGCGCGGTGGTCGACGTGGACGTCGAGCTGGGCCTGGTCAAGGTGGTCGAGCTGACCGCCGCCCAGGACGTCGGCAAGGCGCTGAACCCGCTCTCGGTGGTCGGCCAGATCCAGGGCGGCTGCACCCAGGCGCTGGGCCTGGCGGTGATGGAGGAGATCATCGTCAAGGACGGCAAGGTCCGCAACGCCTCCTTCACCGACTACCTCATCCCCACCATCCTCGACACCCCGCCGATCCCGGTGGACGTGCTCGAACTGCCCGACCCGAACGCCCCGTACGGGCTGCGCGGCGTCGGTGAGGCGCCCACGGTCTCCGCCACCCCCTCGATCGTGGCCGCCATCCGCCAGGCCACCGGGATCGCGCTCAACCGCATCCCGGTCCGTCCCGAGCACCTCACCGGGACGCTCTAGGGACCTCCCGGGGCGGCGGCCACCACGTCTTCCCCCGCCGCCCCGGGTCTGCTCCACCCCCTCTGCACGGCCCGCTGCCTCTCCCACGCCGGGGCTCTGCAGCGGTGCGCACCACCCCACGCACCGCACACCGCACACCTTGTGCGCCCGTGAGTCGAACAGTCCCCCTGCCGTCCTCCCACAGGCACAGCCAGGTCGACTCGCCCACCCCAATCCCCTATGAACCTTGGGAGTGGACATGTCCCGGATCCCCACGGAGCCCGGCACCACTGAAAGAGAAGCCGACGACACCGGCACCCCCACGCCGGCGGCGGCACCCGCCCCGAAGAACGCACTGGACGCGTACTTCAAGATCTCGGCCCGGGGCTCGACCTTCGGCAACGAGATCCGCGGCGGTCTCACCACCTTCATGGCGATGGCCTACATCGTCCTGCTGAACCCGCTCATCCTGAGCGGCGCCGACGTGACCGGCGCCAAGCTCAGCCACGCCCAGCTGACCACCTCCACGGCGCTCGCCGCGGCCGTGGTGACCATCGTGATGGGCGTGGTGGGCAACGTCCCGCTCGCCGTCGCGGCCGGCCTGTCGGTCTCCGGCGCGGTCTCCGCGCTGGTGGTCCCGCACACCACCTGGTCCCAGGCCTTCGGACTGTGCGTCATCTACGGTCTGCTGATCGTGCTGCTGGTGGTCTCCGGCCTGCGCGAGAAGATCATGAACGGCATACCGCTGCCGATCAAGCACGCCATCACCATCGGCATCGGCCTGTTCGTCGCGCTGATCGGCCTGCACAAGGCCGGGTTCGTGATGAGCGGCGGCCCGACCCTGGTGTCGCTCGGCCCCTTCGGCGAGCTGACCGGCTGGCCGGTGGTCTGCTTCGCCTTCACCCTGCTGACCATCTTCGTGCTGCTGGCCCGCAACGTCCGCGGCGCGATCCTGATCGGCATCGTGGCCGGCACCGTGTTCGCCGTGGTGGTCAACACCGTCGCCCACATCCCGGGCAAGGCCTGGGGCAGCGCGGCGCCGGTCTGGCCCGGCAGCCCGGTCTCCGCACCGGACTTCGGCCTGCTCGGCCACGTGGACCTGTTCGGCGCCTTCGGCAGCAAGGGCCTGGGCGCGATCAGCGCCTCGGTCGCGGTCTTCACCCTGGTGCTGGCCGGCTTCTTCGACGCGATGGCCACCATCATCGGCGTCGGCACCGAGGCCGGACTGGCCGACAAGCAGGGCCGGATGCCGGGCCTGTCCAAGGCGCTGTTCATCGACGGGGCCGGCGGCGCGATCGGCGGCCTGTTCGGCGCCTCCGGGCAGACGGTCTTCGTGGAGTCGGCCACCGGTGTCGGCGAGGGCGCCCGTACCGGCCTCGCCTCCACCGTGACCGGCGGCATGTTCGCCCTGATGCTCTTCTTCTCCCCGCTGGCCGGGATCGTGCCGGTCGAGGTGGCCTCGGCCGCCCTGGTGGTGATCGGCTCGATGATGATGAGTCAGGCCCGGCACATCGACTGGGCCGACCGCGAGGTGGCCATCCCGGCCTTCCTCACCTGCACCATGATGCCGTTCACCTACAGCATCACCGCGGGCGTCGCGGCCGGTGTCATCTCCTACGTGGTGATCAAGGCCGGCAAGGGCAAGTGGCGCGAGCCCGGTCCGCTGATGTGGGTGCTCTCGGCGGTCTTCCTGGTGTACTTCGCGCTCACTCCGGTCAAGGAGTGGCTCGGCGTCCACTAGTGCCCCTCCACCCCGGTGCGCCCGGCGCGCACCGGGGTGCCCCACCCTCGTACCCTCGCAGTGAACAGGAGCGGACATGCAGGACATCGCCGAGCAGTTGCAGGCCTGGCACGCCTCCGGGCGCTCCTTCGCCGTGGCCACGGTGGTCGGCGTGTCCGGCAGCGCCCCGCGCGACCCGGGTGCGGCGCTGGCCGTGGACGCGGCCGGGGAGGCTGTCGGCTCCGTCTCCGGCGGCTGCGTCGAGGGTGCGGTCTACGAGCTGTGCCGCGAGGCGATCGCGTCCGGGCAGCCGGTGCTGGAGCGGTTCGGCTTCAGCGACGAGGACGCCTTCGCGGTGGGCCTGACCTGCGGCGGGATCCTGGACGTCTTCGTCCAGCCGGTGGTCCCCGGCGCCGACGCCGGCCTGGACGCCGGGATCGCCTACATCGCCTCGGGCACCCCGGTGGCGCTGGCCCGGGCGATCGAGGGCCCGGCCGGGCTGCTCGGCGCGACCGTGGCGGTCACCGCCGACAGCCACCACGGCTCGCTCTCCCCCTCGGGCCCGCGCACGACCGGCGCATTGGAGCACTCACTGGTCGCCGAGGCGCGCGCGATGCTGGACGCGGGCCGGACCGGCACGGTCACCCTGGCCCTGGACGGCCGCCCCTGCGACCCGACCGCCGCCGCCACCGTCACCTTCTTCGTCGAGTCCTACGTCCCCAAGCCGCGGATGCTGGTCTTCGGCGCCATCGACTTCGCCGCCGCCGTGGTGCGGATCGGCCGGTTCCTCGGCTACCACGTCACCGTCTGCGACGCCCGCCCCGTCTTCGCCACCGCGCGGCGCTTCCCGGACGCCGACGAGGTGGTGGTCGACTGGCCGCACCGCTACCTGGACACCCAGCTGGACCGGCTGGACGGCCGCTCGGTGCTCTGCGTGCTGACCCACGACGCCAAGTTCGACATCCCGCTGCTGGAGCGCGCGCTGCGCCTCCCGGTGGGTTTCGTCGGCGCGATGGGCTCCCGCAAGACCCACCTGGACCGCAACGCGAAGCTGCGCGAGGTGGGCCTGACCGAGGCGGAGATCGCCCGGCTGCGCTCGCCGATCGGCCTGGACCTGGGCGCCCGCACGCCGGAGGAGACCGCGGTGGCGGTGGCCGCCGAGATCGTCGCCAGCCGCCGCGGCGGCGGCTGCCTGCCGCTGTCGGCCGGGTCCGGCCCGATCCACCACGACCTGCCGCGCGCCGCCGGACGGGCCGCGCAGGGCCCGGCCAAGCGGTCCGGCCCCGGTTTCCGGGTGGCCTGACGGAGTGCCCGCACTCCGGTCCCGTTCGAGCGCTCCGCTCGGACGGGATCTTCTTTTTTCCCCCCTCTGGCCACCGGAGGCCGCCGCATGCCGCATGATGTGCCAGTGCAAAACGCAGATCAGTTCGGGTACGCCGATGACGCCGGCCCGCCCTCCCGACCCGCGCCACCACCGTCCGACGAGGACCTGGACCAGGCCGTGCAGGCCGCCCAGGCCGGCGACGAGGAGGCGTTCAGACAGCTCTTCCGGGCGGTTCAGCCCCTGCTGCTGCGTTATCTGCGGGTACTGGTGGGCGGCGACGCGGCCGACGCCGAGGACATCGCCTCCGAGGCCTGGCTGCAGATCGCGCGTGACCTGCACACCTTCCACGGCGACGGGGACGGCTTCCGCGGCTGGGCGGCCACCATCGCCCGGCACCGCGCCCTGGACCACCTGCGCGCCAAGCGCCGCCGCCCCACCGCCGACCTCCCCGAGGAGTACCTGACCGAGGTGGCCGCGGGCGACGACACCGAAGGCGCCGTGCTGACCGCCGACGGCACCCGGCGCGCGCTGGAGATGATCGCCGCACTGCCCAAGGACCAGGCCGAGGCGGTGCTGCTGCGCGTGGTGCTGCAGCTGGACGCCGAGAGCGCGGCCCAGGTGCTGGGCAAGCGGGCCGGCAGCGTGCGGATGGCCGCGCACCGCGGCCTGCGCAAACTGGCCAAGCTGCTGGAGGCCCCCGCCGCCGTCCCGACCCAGCGGCCCGCGCCGCGCCCCAGGAAAACCTCTGCCGAAGGTGTGACGAAACCGGGGGCCTCGACGCTGAAGGACATGAGATGAGCACCAACCGATCCGGTCGGATCGACCGCGACGCCGCCGAGCGCCTGCTCGCCGGCCCCGCCGTCGGTGCGCAGGGCGGTCATGGTGCCCTCGCAGAGCTGCTGGCGGCGGCCGCCGGCCCGGCGACCGCCGCCGAGCTGACCGGCGAAGAGGCGGCCACGGCCGCCTACCGCGAGGCGGTCCGGCTCGGCCCGGCCGCCACGGGGGCCGCCGCCGTACCCGCGAGCCGGGTCCGCCGGGTGGTCAGCCGACGCCGCCCGCGCGCCCGCCTCCTCGGTGCCCGGGCCGCGGTGGCCGCGCTCGCGGTGACCGCGCTCGGCTCGGTCGCGGTGGCCGCCGGCACCGGCCACCTGCCCGAGGTGCTCGGCGGCTCGCCGCAGCACTCCGCGCCGGACGCCTCGTCGACCGCGACCACCGGGTCGCCGACGGGATCCGCCCGGCCCACCGCCCGGGCCACCGGACCGGCCGCGCTGCGCACCGCCCCGGGCGACACCGCCTCGCTCGACGCCGCCCTGCTCCCGCTCTGCCGGCAGTGGCACGACGGCGACAACGACCCCCGGTTCGAGCCGCTGACGCGCGCGGCGAACGGCTCGAACCGGGTCGCGGACCTCTGCGCGGAGCTGGAGCGCGCGGCGGCCGGCGACCAGACCCCGGACGGCCAGTCCACCCAGAACGGCGCGGGCCGCACCGACCCGCCCGGCAAGGGGAACCAGGACCACTCGGCCACCCCCGTCCCGGGCAACGGCGCGACCAAGAGCGATCCGACCGGCGGACACGGCAAGCCCAGCCCGACCCCGGACCCGAGCAAGACCAAGGGCGGCAACCACCCGAGCCCCAGCGGCGGGCAGAGCGACCCGGCGGCCGCCGGTTGAACACCGCGCGACCGGTGCCGGACC
>NZ_JBHYKG010000154.1:0-20131 GCF_042741245.1 Kitasatospora sp. NPDC058965 | reverse complement strand
GCCCGCCCCCGGGCCGGCCGCCGCGCAGCTGACGGTCGGCCAGGTGACGGGCGCTCAGCCGCCCCCGCCCCCACCGGGCGTCCCGCCGGTGGTGCCCCCGCCGCCGCCCGCCGGACCGCCGCGCCGGGCGGTCGCCGCGCCGAGCGCCGCCGTGCCGCCCGGTGGGACCGGGCACTTCGTCATGCCCACCGGCTCACCGGTCCAGCTGCCCGCGCACACCTCGCCGCACCCGGGCGCCGCGCTCGGCCCGCTCGCGGTGCTGCTGATCGGACCGGCCGGCGCCGGCAAGACCACGGTCGCCCGGCACTGGGCCGAGCGCCGCACCACGCCGACCGCGCACATCAGCCTGGACGACGTGCGGGAGTGGGTCTGCTCCGGCTTCGCCAACCCGCAGTCGGGCTGGAACAGCGACTCCGAGGCGCAGTACCGGCTGGCCCGCCGCACCTGCGGCTTCGCCTGCCGCAACTACCTGGCCAACGGCATCTCGTGCATCATCGACGACGCGGTCTTCCCGGACCGGCCGGCCATCGGGCTGGGCGGCTGGCGGCGCCACATCGGGCCGGGGATGATCCCGGTGGTGCTGCTCCCGGGCCTGGACTCGGTGCTGGCCCGCAACGCCCGCCGCGCCGGCACCCGCCGGCTGAGCGACGAGCAGGTGGCCCTGATCCACGGGCGGATGGCGGGCTGGTACAACTCCGGGCTGCCGATCATCGACAACTCCCAACTCGACGTGCCCGCCACCGCCGAGGCCCTGGACCGGGTCATCGCCGCCCGGCTGGCGGGGCAGCCGGTCCGCTGAGGACCGCCGGCGGCGGCCCGGTAAGCTCCTGCGCATGCCCGAAGGCCACATCCTGCACCGACTCGCCGCCGAGCACCTGCGACGGTTCGGCGGTGCGCCGGTGGCGGTGGCCAGCCCGCAGGGGCGGTTCGCCGAGGGGGCGGAGCTGGTCGACGGCCGGCCGCTGGAGCGGGCCGAGGCGGACGGGAAGCACCTGTTCCTCGGCTTCCCGGGCCACTGGCTGCACATCCACCTCGGGCTGTACGGCACCGTCACCTTCGGCGCCGCCCCCGCGCCCGAGCCGGTGGGCCTGATCCGGCTGCGGCTGGCGAACCAGGAGCACGTGTCCGACCTGCGCGGCCCCACCACCTGCGAACTGCTCACCCCCGCCGAGAAGGACGCGGTGCACGCCCGGCTCGGCCCCGACCCGCTGCGCGCCGACGCGGACCCGGAGCGGGCCTGGCACCGGATCAGCCGCAGCCGCACCACCGTCGCCGCGCTGCTGATGGACCAGAAGGTGCTGGCCGGGGTGGGCAACGTCTACCGGGCCGAGGTGCTGTTCCGCCACCGGATCGACCCGCACCGGGCCGGGCGCGACCTGACCCGGGCGGAGTGGGAGCCGGTCTGGCAGGACCTGGTCGAGCTGATGCGCGAGGGCGCCGCGCTCGGCCGGATCGACACCGTCCGCCCCGAGCACACCCCCGAGGCGATGAACCGCCCGCCCCGGGTGGACGACCACGGCGGCGAGGTCTACGTCTACCGCCGGGCCGGGCAGCCCTGCCTGGTCTGCGGCACCGAGGTCCGCACCGAGGCGCACGCCGCGCGGAACCTGTTCTGGTGCCCTAGCTGCCAGCGCCGCTGACCGCGCGGACCGGCTCGACCGCCGACCCCGCGCCCGCCGGGCTCCCGACCACCGAGCCGCCGACCACCGTGCCCGCCCGCCCGAGCGCCGCGAGCCGGCGCCGGGCGCCCAGCCGTTGGACGGCGCCCACCCCGCTCACCCCGGCGCCCAGCGCCAGCCAGCCGAGCGGACCCGCCGTCATCACCACGCCGGTCAGCAGCAGCGGGCCGAGCGACTTCTGCACCGCCTGGGACATCCCGGCCACCCCCAGGTAGGAGGCCTGTCCGTGGTCCGGGGCCAGGCTGACCGCCAGCTCCCACGAGGTGACCGAGCGGACCAGCTCGGCCAGCGTGACCAGCACCGCCCCGAGCAGCAGCGCGACCGAACCGCGCACCGGGCCGCCCCCGGTGGCGAGGGCCAGTGCCAGGCAGGCGGCGAACAGGGCGACCCCGTACCAGCCGACCGCGGTGGCCGCCCGGCGCGGTCCGTCGGTGCGCCGGGAGACCGGCAGCTGGAGCACCACCACCATCACGGTGTTGAGGATCAGGAAGAACGGCACCAGGGCGTGCGGGGCCGTGGTGCGGTGGATGAGCCAGAGCGGCAGGCCCACGCTGAGCAGCGAGTCGTCCAGGCAGAGCGCGGTGTCGCGCAGCACGAAGAGCAGGTAGCCGCGGTCCCGCCACGGGCCGGTCGCGCCGGGGGAGTCCGGGGCGGCCCCGGCCGGGGCCGCGGGCAGCCCGACCGCCGCAGTGGTCCGGTGCACCAGGACGGCCGCGGCGAGGTAGGAGAGCGCGTTGGCCAGGATCAGTGCGCGGTAGGCGTCGGCCGTGCCGACGGCGAGCCCGACCGCCGCGAGCCCGGCGCCGACCGCGGTGCCCGCGTTGGCCACGGTCCGGAACAGCGCCTGGTAGGTGCCGCGCCGCGGGCCGGCCACCCGGGTGGCGAAGAGCATCTCCAGGGTCTTGGCCCCGCGCTCGGCCAGGCAGGTGAGGGCCACCACGCCCATCAGCGCGGTGAAGTCGTGCACCAGCACGAGCAGGGCCATGGTGCCCACCCGCAGCAGGTGACTGCCGATCAGCAGCCCGCGCACCGAGAGCCGTTCGGCCAGCCGGCCGGCCAGCGGCGACCCCGCGATCCCGGCCACCGCCGCGACGCCCACCAGCAGGCCGACCTGCCGGGCGTCCAGGTGGCGGACGAAGGTGAAGTACAGCACCGAGGCCGCCGACCACACGCCGGTCCCGGTCCGGTCCACGGCCTGCGCCGCGAGCATGATCCGGGCGTCCCGTCCGCCCGGCGGCCGTCGCAGCTGCGCCAGCAGCCCGTCCTCGCGCCGTCCCATTCCTGGCCCCCGTTCCACGTCGTACACGATCCGGGAGCAGCCTCGCGGAGAACAATCTCGATGTCAAGATAATTGATGTCGAGAGACTTCGCGGCCGGACGGTGCGACGGCTCAGACCCGGCCCTCGATCAGCCGTGCCACCAGCGCCAGCAGCTGCTCCCGCTCCGGTGCCGACAGCGGGGCCAGCAGCTCCTCGTTAGCCTGCGCGCCCAGGTCCCGGGACCGGGCCAGCAGCTCGGTGCCCGCGGGGGAGAGCGAGATCGCGTTCTTCCGTCCGTCGTGCGGGTCCTTCGCCCGGACCAGCAGTCCGCGCGCGGCGAGCTCGTTGATCGCGCCCACCAGGTCCTTGGGGTCGATCCGGACGGTGCGGGCCAGGTCCGCCTGGGCCAGCGGTCCGAACTCGGCGACGGCGCAGAGCACCGCGTGGTGCCCCGGCTTCAGCTCCGCCGCGGCCAGGCGCTCGGCGACCAGGCGGTGGCCCAGGGCGCCGGCCCGGCCCAGCAGCCAGCTGGGGAGGGTGTGCAACTGCGAGAAGGGGGCGTCAGGCATGGCGCCATCCTAAAGTCGTTGGACATCCCCATGAAATCCCCGTTATCGTTGGGAGTACCAACGATCGAAGGGGGAGCGCGCATGCGCAAGGTCAGGTTCCACCGCTACGGGGGCCCCGAGGTGCTGGAGCTCGACGAGGTCGAGCCGCCGGTGCCCGGTCCCGGCGAGGTGCTGGTGGCCACCGAGGCGGCCGGAGTGACCCTGATGCTGCTCAAGACGCTGCGCGGGGTCGGGCAGGTCCCGCTGCCCGGCGCGCCCGGCGGCGGCTTCGTCGGCCGGGTGGTCGCGGTCGGTGAGCAGTCGACCGGGTACCGGGTCGGCGACCGGGTGGGCGGGATCGCCGCCGAGGCCTTCGCCGACCGGCTGCTGGCCGCGCCGGCGACGATCACCCGGGTCCCGGACGAGGTTGCGGCCGCCGACGCGCTCGGGCTGGTGCACGGCGGCCTGGTGGCCCTGGCCGCGCTGCGGGTGGGCGAGCTGGCGCCCGGCCGGTCGGTGCTGGTGACCAACGCGGCCGGCGGGGTCGGGCACCTGATCGTCCAGTTGGCCAAGGCGCTCGGCGCGGGCCGGGTGGTGGCCGCCGTGGGCTCGCCCGAGAAGGCGGAGTTCCTGCGCGGCCTGGGCGCCGACGAGGTGGTGGCCTACCGGGACGCCGACTGGGGCGACCCGGTCGACCTGGTGCTGGAGGGCACCGGGCAGGAGGTGCTGCCCAGGGCGCTGGGCCAACTGGTCCCGTTCGGCCGGCTGGTCACCCTGGCCGGCCACGGCGGCACGCTGGACGCGGGTGCGGTGCTCGGTTCGATGGCCACCGTCACCGGGCTGTCGATGGGTCAGCTGGCACGGCACCGGCCGCAGCTGGTCGACGGGATCCGGGCCGACCTGTGGCGGCTGCTGGCCGAGGGGCGGATCCGCCCGGTCTCCCAGGTGCTCCCGCTGGAGCGGGCCGCCGAGGCGGTGGCGCTGCTGGAGTCCCGCCGCAACCGGGGCCGGGTGGTGCTGAGCACGGGTCAGTCCTGACGCCCCACCGGCGCCAGGTAGGGCCGGGGCCCCGAGCGGTGCCACCAGTTCCCGGTGTCGCGCCGCTCGGCCCGGCTGGTGAACCGGTACCGGTAGGCGACCGCCCGCACCCAGCGCGGCGGCGCGTCCGGGAACGGGTTGTGGCCGAGCAGCCGCAGGGTGTCCCGGTCCCCTTCCAGCAGCCGCTCGGCCAGCGGCCGCAGCCAGGCCCGGGCGTAGCCGGGGGAGAGCGCGGCGAACCACATCAGCCAGTCCAGCCGCAGGTGGTACGGCGCGAACTGGCGCGGGCGCCGGTCCAGCGCCCCCGGCTTGCCGCGGAAGCCGTACTCCCGCCAGACGGTGGCCCCGGTCGGCGCGGCCTCGTCGGTGCCCTCCAGGACCACCTCGAACCGGATCCGGCTGATGCTGCCGAAGGCGCCGTAGGTGTTCACCAGGTGCAGCCGGTTGAACGAGTAGTTCATCAGCTGACGGCGCGACAGCAGGTTGCGGGCCGGCCAGTAGCTGAGCACCAGCACCAACGCGGTGCAGGCCAGCACCAGCACCTCGAACCAGAGCGGCGCGGCGCCGGTGGCCCGCCGACCGGAACCCGGCAGCCGCAGCGCGCCGAAGGCCAGCGCGACGGTCAGCCAGTTGAGCCAGGCGAAGTTGCCGGAGGCGATCAGCCACAGCTGGGTGACCACCATCGCGCCCGCCGCCACCGAGGCGATCGGCTGCGGGGCGAAGAGCAGCACCGGCAGGCCCAGCTGGGCCAGGTGGTTGGCGGCCACCTCGACCCGGTGCAGCGGCATCGGCAGGTGGTGGAAGTACCAGCTCAGCGGGCCCGGCATGGGCTGGGTCTCGTGGTGGTAGCGCAGGCAGCTCAGGTCCCGCCAGCAGGCGTCCCCGCGCAGCTTGATCAGCCCGGCGCCGAACTCGACCCGGAAGAGCAGCCAGCGCACCAGCAGCAGCACCGGCACCGGCGGCGCCACCTCGGCGTTGCCCAGGAAGACGGCCAGGAACCCCGCCTCCAGCAGCAGCGACTCCCAGCCGAACGCGTACCAGGTCTGTCCGACGTTGACGATCGACAGGTAGAGCACCCAGAGCACCGCCCACAGCGCCGTGGCCGCGCCCAGCGGCACCGCGTCCGCCGCCCCGGCCAGCACGGCCGCGGCCAGCGCCGCCCCCGTCCAGGCCACCGCCGCGAACCGCCGGTCGGAGTACCCCCACTGGAACAGGCTCGGCGCCTCCCGCCAGCCCCGGTGGCGCAGGTAGCGCGGCACCGGCAGCAGCCCGCGGGCACCGATCAGCGCCCGGAACTGCCGCGCCGCCGCCAGGAAGCCCACCAGGTAGACCAGCGCCAGCAGCCGCTGCAGCACCAGCCGGCTGAGCGCGAAGTCGGGTGCGGTGAACCACTCCACCCCTCCAGCCAACCACCGGCCGCTACGGCTTGCGGGCCACCGCGCCGTAGTAGTAGGCCGCGTTCACGTCGGTGCCGGGCGCCACCTCGCCCCAGCCGAGCACCGGGACCAGGCCCGGCCCGACCGGCTCCAGGCCGTCCAGGAACCGGGCCACCTGGGCGCGCGGGCGCGGCACCAGGGTGACCCGGGCCTGCTCGGCGGCGCGCACTGCCAGGGCCACCTCGGCCGGGGCGAAGTCGCCGCTCGGGTGGGTGAGCGCCAGGTAGCTGCCCGAGGGCAGCGCGTCCACCAGGGTGCGGACCATGGCCCACGGGTCCTCGGCGTCCTCGAAGAGCATCAGCACCGCGACCAGCAGCAGCCCGATCGGCCGGTCCCGGTCGATGATCCGCTCGAAGACCGGGTGGGTGAGGATCTCGGACGGCCGGCGCAGGTCGCCCAGGACGTAGTCGGTCCGCCCGGCCGGATGGCTGGAGAAGATCGCCCGGGCGTGGGTCAGCACGATCGGGTCGTTGTCCACGTAGAGCACCCGGCACTCCGGGGCCAGCTCCTGGGCCACCTCGAAGGTGTTGCCGGCGGTCGGGATCCCGGTGCCGATGTCGACGAACTGCCGGATCCCGCCCTCGGTCACCAGGTGGGTGACCGCCCGGCCGAGGAAGTCCCGGTTGGCCCGGGCCATCGCCCGCATGTCCGGCACGGCGGTGATGATCCGCTCGGCCAGCTCCCGGTCGGCCGGGAAGTTGTCCCGACCACCGAGCCAGTAGTCGTACACCCGGGCGGAGTGGGCCACGGTGGTGTCGATCCCGACCGGTGCCCGGCCGCCCAGCACGTCCCAGTCGGTCACTGGTGCTCCTCTCCCCCGTAGCGTCGGGCAGCCTATCCGACGGCCCGTCACCGCCCGCGGATCGCCCGCCCGGCCCAGTCGACGGGCGGTCCGGGCCCGGTCTCCCTAGGCTGACCGACATGTCTGATGCGCACGCGGCCCGCAGGGAGCGGCTCGGCGAGTACTGCAGTGCGGGCGGGGCGGACGCGGCGCTGATCACCAAGCCCGCCAACGTCCGGTACCTCACCGGCTGCGCGCCGTGCGGCGCCACCCTGCTGCTCACCCGGGAGCGCGCGCTGCTGGTGCTGCCGGCCGACCTGCCGCCGGACGACACCGGCGAGCACCCCTACGCGGTGGACCTGCCGCAGCTGACCGCCCCGGGCCCGGTCGACACCCTGGAGCCGGCCGCCGAGGCCGCCGCCTCGTTCGGGGTGTCCGACCTGGCGGTGGAGGAGCACGACCTGACGGTCGGTCGGCTGCGCCGGGTGCAGGAGCTGGCCCCCGCGGTCCGGCTGGGCGACCTCGGCCGGGCGGTGGAGCAGCTGCGGGTGGTCAAGGACGAGCAGGAGATCGCGGACCTGCGGATCGCCGCCGAGATCGGCGACCAGGCGCTCAGCGAGCTGCTGGAGTCGATCCTGGTCGGGCGGACCGAGCGGCACCTGGCGATGGAGCTGGAGCGCCGGATGATCGACCACGGCGCGGACCGGGCCGGGTTCCCGGTCTCGGTGGGCACCGGCAGCCACTCCGGGCGCCCGCTGCACCTGCCCACCGACCGGCGGGTGGAGGAGGGCGACTTCCTGACCGTCTCGCTCGGCGCCCAGTACCGCGGCTACAGCGTCTGCTCCACCCGCACCTTCGTGATCGGCGCGGCCCCCGCGCCCTGGCAGGTCGAGCTGCACCGGCTGGTCTTCGAGGCCCAGCGGGCCGGCCGGGAGGCGCTGGTCCCCGGCACGCCGGCCAGTGCGCCCGACCGTGCGGCACGCGAACTGCTGCGCGAGGCGGGGCACCTGGAGGAGCCGCCGCGGCCGTTCGGGCACGGTGTGGGCCTGGAAGTCCGGGAGGCGCCGCACCTGGGACCCGGCGAGATGGGTAAACTGGACAATCGCGTGCCGGTCACCGTCGGTCCAGGGGTCCACCTCCCGGGTCGCGGCGGCGTCCGGATCGAGGACACGCTCGTCGTGCGTCCCGTGGAAGCGGGCGGGCCCGAGCTGCTCACCATCACCACCAAGGAGCTCCTCGCCCTGTGACCGCCCCGGCGGAGGCAGGCCCGCACCCTTGGTTCCTTGACAGCTATATCAGGAGTAAGTGCGCCCGTGGCTTCCACGAACGATCTCAAGAACGGCATGGTTCTCAACCTCGACGGCAAGCTGTGGTCCGTGGTGGAGTTCCAGCATGTCAAGCCCGGCAAGGGCCCGGCCTTCGTGCGCACCAAGCTCAAGGAGGTCCTGACCGGCAAGGTCGTCGACAAGACCTTCAACGCGGGCGTCAAGGTCGAGACGGCGAACGTCGACAAGCGCACCATGCAGTTCTCGTACAAGGACGGCGAGAACTTCATCTTCATGGACATGGACACCTACGACCAGATCACGGTCGAGCCGGGCGTGGTCGGCGACGCCGCCAAGTACCTGCTCGAGGGCTTCGACGCGCTGGTCGCGCAGCACGACGGCGCCCCGCTGTACGTCGAGCTCCCCGCCGCGGTCGAGCTGGTCATCGCGGAGACCGAGCCGGGCCTGCAGGGCGACCGCTCCACCGGTGGCACCAAGCCGGCCACCCTGGAGACCGGTGCCGAGATCCAGGTCCCGCTCTTCGTCACCACCGGCGAGAAGGTCAAGGTCGACACCCGCGACGGCAGCTACCTCGGCCGGGTCAAGTAACCGTGGCCTCTGCACGCACCAAGGCGCGCACGCACGCGTTCCAGATCCTCTTCGAGGCCGACCACCGGGAGGTCGACCCGCTCGCGGTGCTCGCCGACTGGGTGGCCCGGGGCCGCGAGGCCAAGCCGGGTGACGGCGTCCCGCAGGTCGCCGAGTACACCATGGAGCTGGTCGAGGGCTACACCCGGCACGCACGTCGGATCGACGAGCTGATCTCGACCTACGCGGTCGGCTGGACGCTGGACCGGATGCCGCTGGTGGACCGCAACGTCCTGCGGCTCGGCGCGTACGAGCTGATCTGGGAGGACGGGGTGCCGGACGCGGTCGTCCTGGACGAGTCGGTGGAGATCGCCAAGGACTTCTCCACGGACGACTCGCCGGGCTTCGTGAACGGCCTGCTCGCCCGGTTCCAGGAGAACAAGGCGGCGATCCGCCGCTGATCCCAGCGCGCCCGCACCACCCGCGGCCGCCGGACGACCGCCCCCCGACCTTCGGCCGGGGGGACTTCGTCCGGCGGCCGCGGTGCGTTCGGGCCCGGGCGGGTAGACGTGTCACCCGGGTGGAGTACGCTGCGTCCTACTCGTCAGTAACATCTCCGGGAAGGCGGCACGCCATGGCCAGCAGCGAGTTCGACCGGGGCATCGCCCTGCACCCGGACGGCGGGGACGGGTGGTACCGCGGTGAGCTGGGCGCCGGCTGGCAGATCGGCGGCGGGGTCAACGGCGGCTTCCTGCTGGCCGCGGCCGCCCACGCGCTGCGCCTGGAGCTGCCGCAGCACCCGGACCCGCTGTCGATCAGCGGCTACTACCTCTCCGCCTCGCGCCCCGGCCCGTACACGGTGCAGACCGAGGTGCTGCGCAAGGGCAACTCGCTCTCCAACGCCACCGCCGTGCTCCACCAGCAGGACGAGAACGGGCAGCGGGTCGAGCGGCTGCGGGTGCTGGCCGGCTACACCGACCTGGCGACGCTGGACGGCGAGGTGGGCACCGCGGCCGTGGAGCCGGTGCTGCCGCCCCGGGAGCAGTGCATCGGGGTCGAGCACGCGCCGCCGCAGTTCATCGAGCAGGCCGCCCTGCTGCAGCGGTTCGACCTGCGGCTGGACCCGGCCTGCGTGGGCTGGGCGCTCGGCCGGCCGTCGGGCAACGGGGTGATCCAGGGCTGGTTCCGGCTGGCCGACGGGCGCGAGCCGGACCCGCTGGCGCTGCTGCTGGTCGCCGACGCGCTGCCGCCGGTCACGTTCGACCTGGGCCGGCCCGGCTGGGCGCCGACCATCGAGCTGACCGTGCACCTGCGGGCGCTGCCGGCCCCGGGCTGGCTGAAGGTCAGCCACCGCACCCGGAACCTGGCCGGCGGCTACTTCGAGGAGGACTGCGAGATCTGGGACGAGACCGGCCGACTGGTCGCGCAGTCCCGGCAGCTGGCCCGCGCGCCCCGCGTGCCGTAACCGCCTGCGGGGCGCCGTGTGCGCCCCGGACGCCTCACTGCGCGGTGCGCGCCCCCTGCGCACCACCGGTCGCGGGGGCGTGAAGGAGACGACGACGGCGTGACCCCGAGCGGGTCACGCCGTGACGTTTCTTCAGTTACCGCGACCGGGCCGGGTTCAGTTGGCCTCCTCCTCGCGCACCGCGCGGCGCGCGTCGGAGTTGAGCACGCCCCAGCTGATCAGCTGCTCGGTGAGGATCGAGGGCGACTGGTCGTAGATCACGGCCAGGGTGCGCAGGTCGTCCTGGCGGATCGACAGCACCTTGCCGTTGTAGTCGCCGCGCTGGGACTGGATGGTGGCCGCGTAGCGCTGCAGCGGGCCGGCCTTCTCGCTGGGGACCTGGGTCAGTCTCTCCAGGTCCAGCACCAGGCGCGGCGGCGGCTCGGCCGCCCCGCCCGGGGTCCCGCCGGGAAGCAGCTCCTGCACCGGCACGCCGTAGAACTCGGCCAGCTCGGCGAGGCGCTGCACGGTCACCGCGCGGTCGCCACGCTCGTAGGAGCCGACGACGACGGCCTTCCAGCGCCCCTGGGACTTCTCCTCGACGCCGTGCAGGGAGAGCCCCTGCTGAGTGCGGATAGCGCGGAGTTTGCCTCCGAGCTGCTTCGCGTAGTCGCTGGACATTGTTCTCCCCGGACGAAATTGCGTGTTCGTTGCGGTCACGGGGGAGTGGAGGGGTGCCCCTGCTTCCCACTCGGCCTACCGGTGGGTAGGACGCGCGTTCCGTAACTCACTGTGAGGTTACGTAGAGTAAGGTAGCCGCGTCAAGCCGAATGGGGCAGTCGTGCGAATGGTCTGCTACCTCTGCGTGAACACGACACAACGCCCGGCAGCCGCCGGATGATCGCCCTGCTACCATGGGCGAGGCCGCCGCCACGACCGGGCAGCCACTTCCCAGACATCCTTTAAGGCCCGTCCCGTGAGGCGGGGAAGGAGGTCCGCTTCGGCATGACCACACAGACTGATCTGCCGCGCCCGCCGCACCAGGTGCTGGACGGCGCGGACATCGCCCGGGTGATCACCCGGATCGCGCACGAGATCGTGGAGCGCGCCAAGGGCGCGGAGGACGTGGTCGTCCTCGGCATCCACACCCGCGGGGTCCACCTCGCCCGCCGGCTGCACACCAAGCTGACGCAGATCACCGGCCGCGACATCCCGCTCGGGACGCTCGACATCACCATGTACCGGGACGACCTGCGGCTCAAGCCCGCCCGCGCCCTGGAGCACACCGAGATCCCGGCCGACGGCATCGACGGCCGCCTGGTGATCCTCGTCGACGACGTGCTCTTCTCCGGCCGCACCGTGCGCGCCGCCCTCGACGCCCTCGGCGACATCGGCCGCCCGCGCGCCGTGCAGCTGGCGGTCCTGGTCGACCGCGGCCACCGCGAGCTGCCCATCCGCGCCGACTACGTGGGCAAGAACCTGCCCACCTCGCTGCGCGAGGCCGTGCAGGTCCGCCTCTCCGACACCGACGGCCAGGACGCCGTGCTGGTCGGCGACCGCGACTACGCCGCCCGCTCCTCCCAGGCCATGGCCGCCCCGAGCACCCCGGAGTAAGACCCCGTGAAGCGCCACCTCGTCTCCGCCGCCGATCTCAGCCGCGACGACGCGCTGCTGATCCTGGACACCGCCGAGGAGCTCGCCCAGCTCTCCGGACGGGCCGTCAAGAAGCTCCCCACGCTGCGCGGCCGCACCGTCGTCAACCTCTTCTTCGAGGACTCCACCCGGACCAAGACCTCCTTCGAGGTCGCCGAGAAGCGCCTGTCGGCCGACGTGATCAACTTCGCCGCCAAGGGCTCCTCGGTCTCCAAGGGCGAGAGCCTCAAGGACACCGCCCTCACCCTGCAGGCGATGGGCGCCGACGCCGTGGTGATCCGCCACCACGCCTCCGGCGCGCCGGCCCGACTGGCCCAGTCCGACTGGCTGCACGGCAGCGTGATCAACGCCGGCGACGGCACCCACGAGCACCCCACCCAGGCCCTGCTGGACGCGTTCACCATGCGCCGGCACCTCAACCCGGGCACGGGCAACGACCTCGCGGGGCGCCGGATCACCATCGTCGGTGACGTCCTGCACAGCCGGGTCGCCCGCTCCAACGTGCTGCTGCTCAACACGCTGGGCGCCGAGGTCACCTTCGTGGCCCCGCCGACCCTGCTGCCGATCGGCATCGAGTCCTGGCCCTGCGAGGTCTCCTACGACCTGGACAGCACGCTGGCCAAGACCGACGCGCTGATGATGCTGCGGGTCCAGCGCGAGCGGATGAACGCCGCCTTCTTCCCCACCGAGCGCGAGTACTCGCGCCGCTACGGCATGCACGCCGGCCGACTGGCCAAGCTGCCGGCCCACGCCGTCGTGATGCACCCGGGCCCGATGGTCCGCGGCATGGAGATCACCGCCGAGGTCGCCGACTCGCCGCGCTGCACGGCGGTCGAGCAGGTGGCCAACGGGGTCTCGATCCGGATGGCCGTCCTGTACCTCCTGCTCGGCGGCGCGACGCTCGCCGACAGCACCACCAGCACCAACTCCAGCGAGGGCGCCAAGTGACTTCCTACCTGATCCGCAACGCCCAGCTGCTCGGCGGCCCCGCGCAGGACATCCTGATCGACGCGGGCGTCGTCCAGCAGGTCGGCACCGGCCTGACCGCCTCGGCCGACGTGGAGATCGACGCCTCCGGCCTGGTCGCGCTGCCCGGCCTGGTCGACCTGCACACCCACCTGCGCGAGCCCGGCCGCGAGGACGCCGAGACCGTGCTGACCGGCACCCAGGCCGCGGCCAAGGGCGGCTACACCGCGGTGCACGCGATGGCCAACACCTTCCCGGTGGCCGACACGGCCGGCGTGGTCGAGCAGGTCTGGCGGCTCGGCAAGGAGTCCGGCTACTGCGACGTGCAGCCGGTCGGCGCCGTGACGGTCGGCCTGGAGGGCAAGAAGCTCGCCGAGCTGGGCGCGATGCACGAGTCGGCCGCCGGCGTGCGGGTCTTCTCGGACGACGGCAAGTGCGTGGACGACGCGGTGATCATGCGCCGCGCGCTGGAGTACGTGAAGGCCTTCGACGGCGTGGTGGCCCAGCACGCGCAGGAGCCGCGGCTCACCGAGGGCGCCCAGATGAACGAGGGCCAGGTCTCCGGCGAGCTGGGCCTGGGCGGGTGGCCGGCCGTCGCCGAGGAGGCGATCATCGCCCGCGACGTGCTGCTCGCCGCGCACGTCGGCTCCCGGCTGCACGTCTGCCACGTCTCCACCGCCGGGTCGGTGGAGATCATCCGCTGGGCCAAGGCCAAGGGCTGGGACGTCACCGCCGAGGTGACGCCGCACCACCTGCTGCTCACCGACGAGCTGGTCCGCTCCTACGACCCGGTGTACAAGGTGAACCCGCCGCTGCGCACCGCCGAGGACGTGCACGCGCTGCGCAAGGCGCTGGCCGACGGCACCATCGACGCGGTGGCCACCGACCACGCGCCGCACCCGGCCGAGGACAAGGACTGCGAGTGGGCCGCCGCCGCGATGGGCATGGTCGGCCTGGAGACCGCGCTCTCGGTGGTCCAGCAGGCGATGGTCGACACCGGCCTGCTGAACTGGGAGGGCGTGGCCGACCGGATGTCGCACCGCCCGGCGCGGATCGGCCGGCTCACCGGCCACGGCCGCCCCGTCTCGGTCGGTGAACCCGCCAACCTGGTGCTGTTCGACCCCGCGTACCGTGGCACCGTGAATCCCGACGCCTTCGCCACCCGCAGCCGCAACACCCCCTACCGGGGCCTGGACCTGCCCGGACGGGTGCACGCCACCTTCCTGCGCGGGGTGGCCACCGTGCTCGCCGGCGAGCTGGTCGAGCAGGACTCCCTCGCGTGACCAGCACCCTGACGGCCATGCAGAAGGCCAAGGTGAACGACTGGCCCACGCACATCGGTTGGATCGTGGGCCTGCTCATCCTGGTGGGCCTGGTCTACTGGCTGATGCGCCAGGGCTGGCAGTGGCGGCGCACCCTGCAGTCGGACCTGGCGGAGCTGCCCGCCGTGCCGAGCGAGCCCGGCACCACCATCCTGGAGAGCAGCGGCCGCTACCACGGCAGCACCACCGCCGGGAACTGGCTCGACCGGGTGGTGGCCCACGGCCTGGGCACCAGGAGCCTGGCGGAGCTGACCCTGACCGAGCGCGGCCTGCTGGTCCGCCGCCCGGGTGACGTCGACCTCTGGCTGCCCGCCGAGGACCTGACGGGTGCTCGGACCGACACCGGCATCGCCGGGAAGGTGGTCCCGGCCGGCCTGCTGGTGGTCGGCTGGCGGCTCGGCGGGAAGGACCTGGAGTCCGGGTTCCGACTGGACCACCCGGACCGGCACCCCGAGTGGGTCGCCGCGATCGACGCCCGCGTCGATCAGACGCTTGCAGTACGGACGAAGAAGACGGAAGGCGTAGCACCATGACCGCACCTGCCCCCACCGCGCCGCGCCCCTGGCGCGAACGCGTGCCCGCCGTGCTGGTCCTGGAGGACGGCCGCACCTTCCGCGGCCAGGCCTACGGCGCGACCGGCGAGACCTTCGGCGAGGCGGTCTTCAACACCGGCATGTCCGGCTACCAGGAGACCCTGACCGACCCGTCCTACCACCGCCAGGTGGTGGTCATGACGGCCCCGCAGATCGGCAACACCGGCTGGAACGACGAGGACGACGAGTCCAAGCAGATCTGGGTGGCCGGCTACGTGGTCCGCGACCCCGCCCGGGTGGCCTCCAACTGGCGGTCCCGGCGCTCGCTGGACGCCGAGCTCGCCGCCCAGGGCGTGGTCGGGATCAGCGGTGTCGACACCCGCGCGCTCACCCGCCACCTGCGCGAGCGCGGGGCGATGCGGGTCGGCATCTTCTCCGGCGAGGCGCTGGCCGAGCAGGCCGAGCTGCTGCAGCGGGTGCTGCGGGCCCCGGAGATGAAGGGCGCCGACCTGTGCGCCGAGGTCGCCACCACCGAGCCCTACGTGGTCCCGGCGGTCGGCGAGAAGAAGTTCACCGTCGCCGCGGTGGACCTCGGGATCAAGGCGATGACCCCGCAGCGGATGGCCGAGCGCGGCATCGAGGTGCACGTGCTGCCGGCCAACGCGACCGTCGAGGACATCTACGCCGTCCAGCCGGACGGGGTGTTCTTCTCCAACGGCCCGGGCGACCCGGCCACCGCCGACCACCAGGTCGCCGTGGTGCGCGAGGTGCTCGGCCGCGGGACCCCGTTCTTCGGGATCTGCTTCGGCAACCAGATCCTCGGCCGGGCGCTGGGCTTCGGCACCTACAAGCTCAAGTACGGCCACCGCGGCATCAACCAGCCGGTCCAGGACCGCACCACCGGCAAGGTCGAGGTCACCGCGCACAACCACGGCTTCGCCGTGGAGGCGCCGCTGGACAGGGTGAGCGACACCCCCTTCGGGCGCGCCGAGGTCTCCCACGTGTGCCTCAACGACGACGTGGTCGAGGGCCTGCAGTGCCTGGACACGCCCGCGTTCTCCGTGCAGTACCACCCCGAGGCCGCGGCCGGCCCGCACGACGCCGCCTACCTGTTCGATCGCTTCGCCCAGCTCATGGAGGGCCAGCGTGCCTAAGCGCACCGACATCAAGTCCGTCCTGGTCATCGGCTCCGGCCCGATCGTCATCGGCCAGGCCGCGGAGTTCGACTACTCCGGCACCCAGGCCTGCCGGGTGCTGCGGGCCGAGGGCCTGCGCGTCGTCCTGGTGAACTCCAACCCGGCGACGATCATGACCGACCCGGAGATCGCCGACGCGACCTACGTCGAGCCGATCACCCCGGAGATGGTCGAGAAGATCATCGCCAAGGAGCGGCCGGACGTGCTGCTGCCCACCCTGGGCGGCCAGACCGCGCTGAACACGGCGATCGCCCTGCACAAGGCGGGCACGCTGGAGAAGTACGGCGTGGAGCTGATCGGCGCCAACGTCGAGGCGATCAACAAGGGCGAGGACCGCGAGCTGTTCAAGCAGGTCGTCGAGGCCGTCAAGGCCAAGATCGGTCACGGCGAGTCGGCCCGCTCGGTGATCTGCCACTCGATGGAGGACGTGCTGGCCGGCGTCGAGACGCTGGGCGGCTACCCGGTCGTGGTGCGCCCGTCCTTCACCATGGGCGGCGCCGGCTCCGGCTTCGCGCACGACGAGGAGGACCTGCGCCGGATCGCCGGCCAGGGCCTGGCCCTCTCGCCGACCACCGAGGTGCTCCTGGAGGAGTCCATCCTCGGCTGGAAGGAGTACGAGCTGGAGCTGATGCGCGACCGCAACGACAACGTCGTGGTGGTCTGCTCGATCGAGAACTTCGACCCGATGGGCGTGCACACCGGTGACTCGATCACCGTCGCCCCGGCGATGACGCTGACCGACCGCGAGTACCAGATCCTGCGCGACATCGGCATCGCGGTGATCCGCGAGGTCGGTGTGGACACCGGCGGCTGCAACATCCAGTTCGCGGTCAACCCGGAGGACGGCCGGGTCATCGTGATCGAGATGAACCCGCGCGTCTCCCGCTCCTCGGCGCTCGCCTCCAAGGCCACCGGCTTCCCGATCGCCAAGATCGCCGCCAAGCTGGCCGTCGGCTACACGCTGGACGAGATCCCCAACGACATCACCGAGCAGACCCCGGCCTCCTTCGAGCCGACGCTCGACTACGTGGTGGTCAAGGTCCCGCGGTTCGCCTTCGAGAAGTTCCCGAGCGCGGACGCCACGCTGACCACGACCATGAAGTCGGTCGGCGAGGCCATGGCGATGGGCCGCAACTTCCCCGAGGCGCTGAACAAGGCGCTGCGCTCGCTGGAGAAGAAGGGGTCGCAGTTCACCTGGGTCGGCGAGGTCGGCGACAAGGCCGAGCTGCTGACCACCTCGCAGGTGCCGACCGACGGCCGGATCAACACCGTGATGCAGGCGATCCGGGCCGGCGCCACCCCCGAGGAGGTCTTCGACGCGACGAAGATCGACCCGTGGTTCGTGGACCAGCTCTTCCTGCTCAACGAGATCGCCGAGGAGCTGGCCGCGGCCGAGCTGCTCGACCCGGAGCTGCTGCGGCACGCCAAGCGGCACGGCTTCTCGGACCAGCAGATCGGCGAGATCCGCGGCCTCAAGCCGGACGTGGTCCGCGAGGTGCGGCACGCGCTGGGCATCCGCCCGGTCTTCAAGACGGTCGACACCTGCGCCGCCGAGTTCGCCGCCAAGACCCCGTACTTCTACTCGTCCTACGACGAGGAGAGCGAGGTCGCCCCGCGCACCAAGCCCGCGGTGATCATCCTGGGCTCCGGTCCGAACCGGATCGGCCAGGGCATCGAGTTCGACTACTCCTGCGTGCACGCGTCCTTCGCGCTGGCCGAGGCCGGCTACGAGACCGTGATGGTCAACTGCAACCCGGAGACCGTCTCCACCGACTACGACACCTCCGACCGGCTCTACTTCGAGCCGCTCACCCTGGAGGACGTGCTGGAGATCGTGCACGCGGAGACGCAGGCCGGTCCGCTCGCGGGCGTCATCGTCCAGCTCGGCGGTCAGACCCCGCTGGGCCTGGCCCAGGCGCTCAAGGAGAACGGCGTGCCGATCGTCGGCACCCAGCCGGAGGCGATCGACCTGGCCGAGGAGCGCGGCGCGTTCGGCCGGGTGCTGCGCGACGCCGGCCTGCCGGCGCCCAAGCACGGCACCGCCTTCTCCTTCGAGGAGGCCAAGGCGATCGCCGACGAGATCGGCTACCCGGTGCTGGCCCGCCCCTCCTACGTGCTCGGCGGGCGCGGCATGGAGATCGTCTACGACGAGGCCAGCCTCGCCTCCTACCTGGAGCGGCACGCCGGTCTGATCTCCGAGCACCCGGTGCTGATCGACCGCTTCCTGGACGACGCGGTGGAGATCGACGTCGACGCGCTGTACGACGGCGAGGAGCTCTACCTCGGCGGCGTGATGGAGCACATCGAGGAGGCCGGCATCCACTCCGGCGACTCGGCCTGCGCGCTGCCGCCGATCACCCTGGGCGGCTTCGACATCAAGCGGCTGCGCGCCTCCACCGAGGCGATCGCCAAGGGCGTCGGGGTGCGCGGTCTGATCAACATCCAGTTCGCGCTGGCCGGGGACATCCTCTACGTGCTGGAGGCCAACCCGCGCGCCTCGCGCACCGTGCCGTTCACCTCCAAGGCGACCGCCGTGCCGCTGGCCAAGGCGGCGGCCCGGATCTCGCTCGGCGCCACCGTCGCCGAGCTGCGCGCCGAGGGCCTGCTGCCGGCCGAGGGCGACGGCGGCACGCTGCCGTCCGACTGCCCGATCTCGGTCAAGGAGGCCGTGATGCCGTGGTCGCGGTTCCGCGACATCCACGGCCGCGGCGTGGACACCGTGCTCGGCCCGGAGATGCGCTCGACCGGTGAGGTCATGGGCATCGACAAGGTCTTCGGCACCTCGTACGCCAAGGCCCAGGCCGGTGCGTACGGTGCGCTGCCGACCAAGGGCAAGGTCTTCGTCTCGGTGGCCAACCGCGACAAGCGCAACCTGGTCTTCCCGACCCGGGCGCTGGTCGAGCTGGGCTTCGAGGTGCTGGCCACCGCCGGCACCGCCGAGGTGCTGCAGCGGGCCGGGATCCCGTCCACCCTGGTGCGCAAGCACAGCGAGGGCGAGGGCCCGAACGGCGAGCGGACCGTGGTCCAGCTGATCCACGACGGCGACGTCGACCTGATCATCAACACCCCGTTCGGCACCGGCGGCCGGATGGACGGGTACGAGATCCGCACCGCCGCCGTCTCCCGCGGCGTGCCGTGCCTGACCACCGTCCAGGCGATGGGCGCGGCGGTGCAGGGCATCGACGCGCTGGTCCGCGGCGAGGTCGGGGTGATGTCGCTGCAGGAGCACGCGGCGCTGATCAACGCCGGCCGCAAGTAGCACCATCCTGAAGGGGAGGCATCCGTCGCCGGATGCCTCCCCTTCCCATGCGAGGAGCCCCGTGTACAAGATCCTGTTCAACCTGGTCTTCCGGAAGATGGACCCGGAGAAGGCGCACCACCTGGCCTTCTTCTGGATCCGGCTGGCCGCCTCGGTGCCCGGTCTGCGGCAGCTGGTCGCCCTGGTGCTGGCGCCGCGCGACGCGGCGCTGCGCACCAACGCGCTGGGCCTGGACCTGCCGGGCCCGTTCGGCCTGGGGGCCGGGTTCGACAAGAACGCGATCGGCATCGACGGCCTGGCGATGCTCGGCTTCGACTACGTCGAGATCGGCACCGTGACCGGCGAGCCGCAGCCGGGCAACCCGCAGCCGCGGCTGTTCCGGCTGGTCGAGGACCGGGCGCTGATCAACCGGATGGGCTTCAACAACCAGGGCTCGGCCCGGATCGCGGCCCGGTTGGCGCAGCGTCAGCGCGGCTCGCTCTCCCCGGTGGTCGGGGTCAACATCGGCAAGACCAAGGTGGTCGAGGAGGCCGACGCGGTCGCCGACTACGTCAAGAGCACCGAGCGGCTGGCCGGGCACGCCGACTACCTGGTGGTCAACGTCTCCTCGCCGAACACCCCGGGGCTGCGCAACCTGCAGGCGGTCTCGGTGCTGCGCCCGCTGCTGACCGCGGTGCGGGCGGCGGCCGACGCGGCCACCGCGCACCACGTGCCGCTGCTGGTGAAGATCGCCCCCGACCTGGCGGACGAGGACGTGGACGCGGTCGCCGACCTGGCCCTGGAGCTGGGCCTGGACGGGATCATCGCCACCAACACCACGATCGGCCGCGAGGGCCTGCTCGCGCCCGCCGCACGGGTCGAGGAGATCGGCATGGGCGGGCTGTCCGGCGCGCCGCTGAAGGACCGTTCGCTGGAGGTGCTGAAGCGCCTGCGCAAGCGCACCGAGGGCCGGCTGGTGCTGGTCTCGGTGGGCGGCATCGAGACCGCCGAGGACGCCTGGCAGCGGATCCTGGCCGGCGCCGACCTGGTGCAGGGCTACAGCGCCTTCATCTACGAGGGACCGTTCTGGATGCGCCGGGTGCACAAGGGCCTCGGGGCCCGGCTGCGCCGCGACGGCTACCGCTCGCTGAGCGAGGCCGTCGGAGCGAACGCGTAGTCCTGACG